>DBDN01000002.1:12817-59065 GCA_002293615.1 Betaproteobacteria bacterium UBA931
ATTCGGTACCGGTTGCGTCAAAGTGACGCCGGCGCATGATTTTAATGATTACGCTGTCGGTTTGCGACACGATTTGCCACAGATCGGGGTATTGACGCTTGACGCAAAAATTAACGATAACGCGCCGGAAACATATCGCGGCATGGATCGCTTTGATGCGCGTAAGCAAATCGTCGCCGATCTCGAACAGAAAAATCTGTTGATCAAAGTTGAGCCGCACAAGCTCAAAGTGCCGCGCGGCGACCGCACGCATACGGTAATCGAGCCGATGTTGACCGACCAATGGTTTGTCGCGGTGAATAAACCCGCGGCGGACGGCAAGAGTATCGGGCAAAAAGCCATTGATACGGTGGCGTCCGGCGCCGTGCGTTTTGTGCCGGAAAACTGGGTGAATACTTACTATGCGTGGATGCGTAATCTTCAGGATTGGTGTATTTCGCGCCAGCTTTGGTGGGGGCATCAGATCCCCGCATGGTATGCCGATGACGGCCGTCATTGGGTGGCGCACGATGAAGCGGAGGCCAGGGCATTGGCGGAGCGAGACGGCTACATCGGCGCGTTAAAACGCGACGACGATGTGCTCGACACCTGGTTTTCTTCGGCGTTATGGCCGTTTTCCACGCTGGGATGGACGTCGGAGTGGCCGCGAAAATCCAATACCACGCTTGACTTGTATTTGCCTTCATCGGTGTTGGTGACCGGTTTTGACATTATCTTTTTCTGGGTGGCGCGCATGGTGATGATGACGCAGCACATCACCGGAAAAATTCCGTTCAAGGATGTTTATGTGACTGGTCTGATTCGCGATGCCGAAGGGCAGAAGATGAGCAAGTCGAAAGGCAATATTCTCGACCCGATTGACCTCATCGACGGTATCGATCTGGAAACGTTGGTCGAAAAACGCACCACCGGCCTGATGGATCCGCGCGCCGCCGAAAAAATCGAAAAGCGGACGCGCCAGGAATATCCGCAAGGGATTCCGGCGTTTGGCACCGACGCATTGCGTTTTACGTTTGCCAGCTTGGCAAGCCCCGGGCGTGATATCCGTTTTGATATGAGCCGTTGCGAGGGTTATCGCAATTTCTGCAACAAGTTGTGGAATGCGTCGCGCTTTGTGCTGATGAATTGCGAAGGCCGCGATTGCGGGATGGACGCCGGCGCGGACGCGCTCGAATTTTCGTTTGCCGATCGCTGGATCGTCAGCCGTTTGCAACGCGCCGAAGCGGAAGTGGCGCAGCATTTTGCGGAGTATCGTCCCGATCTGGTGGCGCGCGCGGTTTACGAACTGATCTGGGATGAGTTTTGCGACTGGTACGTGGAGCTTGCCAAAGTGCAGATCAACCAGGGCAACGAAAAACAGCAGCGGGCGACGAGAAGAACGCTGCTGCGCACATTGGAAACAATATTGCGCCTGGCACATCCGCTGATTCCGTTTATCACCGAAGAGCTTTGGCAAACCGTGGCCGAACTGGCGTGTTGTAAAAATACGCGGTATCTCGGTACAGCCGCTTACCCGCACGGCGACGCGCAACAAATCGATGAAAACGCGGAGACGCAGATGGCGCAGTTAAAAGCGATGATCAATGCTTGCCGCAGCCTGCGCTCGGAGATGAGTTTGTCGCCCGCGCAGAAGGTACCGTTATTGGCAGCGGGCGACGAGGCAATGATTCACTCATTTGCCGGCTATCTTGCCGCATTGGCCAAATTGTCCGATGTGCAAGCGGTAGGCGCAACATTGCCCGAATCGCCCGCGCCGACCCAGATCGTTGGTGATTTTCGGTTGATGCTCAAAATCGAGGTCGATGTGGACGCGGAACGCGCGCGTTTGCATAAGGAAATGGCCCGTATCGAAGGCGAGATCGCCAAAGCGCAGACCAAGCTGAATAACGAGGGGTTTATCGCACGCGCGCCGCAGGCGGTTGTCGAACAGGAAAAAACGCGGCTGGCGGGATTTTCGGAAACGTTGGGGAAATTGCGCGAGCAGTTGCAGCGGTTGCGTTAGAGCGGACTTGATTCCGGCAGTATCCGAAAGCCGTACTGTCTTGCGAACGGCTTGGCGCAACTCGGTCATGCCGCTGGACATAGACGATTGCCGGAAAAGGAAGCATGAACGGCTTTCATGTTTTTGGAATCATGATGTTTGGCTTAAGTATTTTTTTCAGGAAAGAATGATGCCGAAGCGAGTGTCGCTTGGCCGTCAAACAAAATTTTTGTGCGTCCGGAAAAATAGGGGCGGGGCAAAATGCCTGCTCACTTAAAGCGTGCTGATCGATATGCGGGTTGCACGACAAAAGCCGTAAAAACCGAAATCGTTTNNAAAAAACAGGCAGGTTTATTTTTTGCAACGGTAATGATTGATGAAAGAGCATAAGCAGCGCGTGGATTTCTTGGCGGCGAACGTAGCGATCTTTTTCTGTAAAGGGTAAAATCGCCGACTTAGGCAAAACCAAAACAGCTCGTGGTGCTGTGCACCGCAGGAGACGTATTACCATTATGATGACATTGTATTCCGGGACAACCGATCCGTTCAGCCAACGTTGCCGTATTGTTTTGTATGAAAAAGGAATGGACTTTCAGGTTGTCGATGTCGATCTGGAAAAAAAAGCAGAAGACATTGCGTTGATGAACCCATACAACGAGGTGCCGGTTCTGGTTGAGCGCGATCTGATTTTGCATGAGTCCAATATCATCAATGAGTATATTGATGAGCGTTTTCCGCATCCGCAACTGATGCCGCCCGATCCGGTCATGCGCGCCCGCGCTCGTTATTTTCTTTTTCGTTTTGAAAAAGATATTTTCACGTATGTGGTCGAATTGGAATCCAAAACCGGCAAGGGGCATGATAAAGCGCGTGCCCAGATTCGCGACGCGCTGTTGCAGATGGTGCCGATGTTTACCAAGCATAAATATTTGCTCGGCGAAGATTATTCGATGCTTGATGTCGCATTGACGCCATTGTTGTGGCGGCTTGATTATTATGGTATTTCATTGCCGAAACAGGCGATTCCGATGATGAAATATGCGGAGCGCCTTTTTGCGCGTCCGGCGTTTTCCGAGGCGATCACTTCCGCCGAGCGTGGCATGCGCAAGTGATTCGGGAAAGCGTGTTGAAAATCTCTTGTTGGTTGAGGCGATGAACTCTTCGGTTTTTCATCCGGAGGCATCGGCAAAACCTTATCTTGTCCGTGCCTTGTGTGAATGGTGTACCGAGAAGGAATTAACGCCGTATCTCGTCGTGCGTGTGGATGATGAAACGCGCGTTCCGATGGAATATGTCGCCAATAACGAAATTGTGTTTAATTTGAGCGGGCGTACCACGCATAACCTGGTGATCAATAATGAGTGGATCATGTTTTCGGCGCGTTTCGACGGTATTTCACAGGAAATTGCCATTCCTTTTTCGGCAGTAGCGGCGATTTTTGCCAAGGAAAACGGATACGGCCTTTTTTTCAGCACGGATCAGGAAACAATCGAAAAAGCAGTGTTGCCGCAACAATCATCTTCTGGAAAAGAGCAGAAGAAGTCTCATCTTAAGTTAGTAAAATAGTACGTTACCCTTTAAATACCGGCGGGTAACCAAACAAAATTTATATAGATAATTTTATTGTTTAAGGAGGTTCAGCAGAAATGGGATCTGTTCAAGTCCAGGAGCACGATAATGAAGAAATAAGAGAGAAGGCGCTGCGTTATCACAGTAAGCCACAACCGGGCAAGGTCGAAGTGGTGGCCAGTAAACCGCTGAATACGCAGCTTGAGCTGGCGCTGGCTTATACGCCGGGAGTTGCTGCAGCGTGCGAGGCCATTGTCGAATCGCCTGATAACGCATCGCTTTATACTTCGCGCGGCAATCTGGTGGCGGTGGTTTCCAACGGTACCGCCGTACTTGGCTTGGGCAATATTGGCGCGCTTGCCGGCAAGCCGGTGATGGAAGGCAAAGGCGTTCTCTTCAAAAAGTTTGGTGGCGTTAATGTTTTTGACCTGGAGGTTGACGAAACCGATCCGATGAAACTGGTGGATATTATCGCCAGCCTTGAGCCGACTTTCGGCGGCATCAACCTCGAGGACATTAAAGCACCCGAATGCTTTTTCATTGAAGAGGAATTGAAAAAGCGGATGAAGATTCCTGTATTCCATGATGATCAACACGGTACGGCAATTGTTGCCTGCGCGGCGACGATCAATGCTCTGGCGCTGGTGGGTAAGAAAATTGAAAGCGCGCGCCTGGTTTGCTCAGGCGCGGGCGCTGCGGGTATTGCTTGCCTCGATCTTCTGGTTGGCATGGGCTTGAAAAAAGAAAATATCATTTTGTGCGACTCCAAAGGCGTGATTCATACCGACCGTGAAAATCTGGTGCCGACCAAACAACGTTATGCCGTAAATACGCCGCTGCGGACACTCGGCGAAGCGATCGCCGGCGCGGATATTTTCCTTGGCGTCTCCGGGCCGAAAACCATGAATGAAGAAATGGTGGCGACAATGGCGGCTAATCCGATTATTTTGGCAATGGCGAATCCGGAGCCGGAAGTACGCCCCGAGTTGGTGATGTCGGTGCGTCAGGATGCCGTGATTGCAACGGGGCGTTCCGATTATCCGAACCAGGTGAACAACGTGCTTTGCTTTCCCTATATGTTCCGCGGTGCGCTTGATGTGGGTGCGACCGCGATTAATGAAGAAATGAAATATGCCTGCACCAAAGAGTTGGCTGCATTGGCGCGCAACAATCCCGAGTGCGCATTCGATAAAAATTATTTGATCCCATCTCCATTTGATATCCGCTTGCGTACCGAATTGCCAATGGCTGTGGCGCGTGCCGCGATGGAAACGGGTGTGGCAAAAAATCCAATCAAGGACTGGGATGCTTACCGTGCCCGGCTTTCGTTGTTGTAATAAAAAATGCCGCGAATTTCGCGGCATTTTTTATTCATGCCCGGACAGAAGTTTGAAGCACATCCAGTTGTTTGCGAATTAAACCTCGGATGCGCTCATCGACCAAGTCACCGTTTTGGTCAAACGAATCGCTAAAGGCATTTGCGAAGATTTCCGGTTGCACGATAACCTGAATGTTCAGAATAATACATACTTGACGTAAATGATATTGCGCGCGCGAGCTTCCCATGCCGCCGCCAGCGCCCATGATTGCCGCAGTTTTTCCTGAAAGAAGATAATTATCTTTTTCCCGCGATGCCCAATCAAGCGCATTTTTAAGTACGGGCGCAATAGAGTAGTTGTATTCGACGCAGCCGAATAAAAAAGCATCAGCGGCATCAAGTTGCTTAAAAAACAGCTGAACTTCCGAAGGTTTTTCTTCAATATCCTGGCAATAAAAGGGAAGTTTTGCCAGATCGGCGATTTCGATGGTTGTGTTATTTGGCGCGTGCTTTTGGGCATAGCGGAGCATGCCCATATTGGTTGAATTCTTTCTTAAACTTCCGCAGATTCCCAGAATACGAATAGTCATGAAAAACTCCTTTTTATAAACGCTATTGTTTTTGAGGGCAAATAATAGTTATAGATATGAAATATGGTTTGAAACAATATGAAATGCTTTGCGTCATCAAGATACAAAATACTGCTGAAATAGCAGCGATTTAATTTATTGCAAAAACATCCGGTAATTCCAGCTGAGGAACGAATTATACATTACAAAATGACGGCGGCTTCTCATCTTTGAAACACCAATAGTTATGCCAAATTTTGGCAAAAACCGCTGTTTTAACTGGCTCGGCACCTTTATCCGCTTCAATGCGGTTTCCCAGTCAATCAACATCTGTTCAGGCTCAAGATAATGTGAATACACCGCATTCTTGATTGTTTTACAATATCCGTTTTATTGCCCCCTTTTTTTGTGTCAGCCCCAGATTTTTTTTGGCCGTGTACGCCGTTTATTGATCGTTTCCCCACCGTCGGAGAAAAAGCGGCGTTGCCTATGCCGTCAGGTTCCGGTGACGCGCTGATGTTGACGTCTATTGTCGCGCAGGCAAAACAGGAAAAGAGGCCGGTGTGCATTGTTTGCGAAGACGCCATGACAACCCAGCGTCTCGAAAGCGAATTAAGCTGGTTTTTTCCGCAATTTAAAATTATTTCCTTTCCCGATTGGGAAACCTTGCCTTACGACCCGTTCTCGCCGCATCAGGACCTGATTTCGGCGCGGTTGGCCGCACTCTATCAAATGATGCGGCGCGATATTGATGTTGTGCTGGTGGCCGTGACGACGGCGATGCAGCGTGTTGCGCCCGCGACGCATTTGGCGGCACATGTTTTTATGCTTAAGCAAGGCGATGTGATCGATGTGAACGCGTTGCGGCATCAATTGGCGACGGCGGGTTATCACGCGGTAACGCAGGTTATGGCGCCGGGCGAATTCTCTGTGCGCGGCGGGTTGATTGATTTGTTTCCGATGGGTTCACCAGTACCGTATCGACTTGATCTTTTTGGAAACGAACTGGAAACGATCCGTATTTTCAACATTGATGACCAGCGTTCAGCGGAAACCGTTTCGGAAATTCGTATGCTGCCTGCACGCGAATATCCGTTCGATGATACGGCGCGTAAAAAATTTCGCCAAGCGTTTCGCGAAACCTTCGAGGGCGATCCGTCGCGATCAATGTTGTACAAGGATGTCTCCAATGGTTTGACGCCGAATGGCCTGGAATATTATTTGCCGCTGTTTTTTGAAGAGACTACAACATTCTTGAGTTATCTCACGGAGGATGCGCAACTGGTATTGCATGGCAATATTGCGCATGCCTGTGAAGTTTTCTGGTCGGAAATACAACAACGTTATCGTTTATTGCGTGGCGATCCGCAGCGCCCTTTGTTGCCGCCGGAACGGCTGTACCTTCCTGTCGATGCGTTTCTAGGTGCTGTCAAAGCCTTTTCACGTTTTATTTTTAATACTCAGGCCGAGATGTCGCCGGTGTCCGAATTAACGGCGCTGCCTGAATTGACCATTGATCGGCGTGCCAAGGCGCCGCTGATACGTTTTCGGCAATTTATCGGAAACAGCGGTGCGCGCGTTTTGCTTTTTGCCGAAAGCGCAGGGCGGCGCGAAACGATGCAGGCTATGCTTCGTGCCGAAGATATTCATCTTGGTAATGTTGACGATGTTGCCGCTTGGATAAACAGCGATGAAAGAAACGGTTTTGCGGTTGCGCCATTGCAAAATGGGTTTATCTGGCCGGTAGCGAATTTGGCGTTTGTTACCGAAAATGATTTGTATGCCGATAAATCGGCGTATGCGGCGCGTAAAAAGCGCAGAAGCGGGCAGGCGGCGGATATTGATGCGCTGATTCGCGACCTTGCCGAAATGCGTACCGGCGACCCGGTTGTGCATGAAGAGCATGGCATCGGCCGTTATTTGGGGTTGGTGACGTTAAGTTTGGATAACGTTGGTCGTGAAGAATTCCTTCATCTTGAATACGCAAACAAGGCAACGCTTTATGTGCCGGTGTCGGATCTTTTCCTGATTTCGCGCTACAGCGGTGTTTCTCCGGAAACGGTGACATTGCATGAATTGGGCAGCGGGCAATGGGAGCGCGCGCGTAAACGTGCTGCAAAAAAAGCTTTTGATACCGCAGCCGAGTTGTTAAATCTTTACGCGCAGCGCGCAGCGCGTAAAGGCCATGCGTTTACGCTTGATGAAATGAATTATCAGCGTTTTGCCGAAGGCTTTTCTTTTGAGGAAACGATCGATCAGCAAAATGCGATTGATGCGGTAATTGCCGATCTCGTTTCCGATAAACCCATGGATCGTTTGGTATGCGGCGATGTCGGTTTCGGTAAAACGGAAGTGGCGTTACGCGCCGCGTTTGCCGCAGTAGGCGATAACCGGCAGGTCGCGTTGTTGGTGCCGACGACGCTTCTTGCGGAGCAGCATCTCCAGGTATTCTCGGATCGCTTCGCCGAGTGGCCGGTGTGCATTGCCGAACTTTCGCGTTTTCGTACCGGTAAGGAAGTAAAAGCCACATTGGCAGCGCTGGCGGATGGCAAGGTTGATATTGTGATCGGTACGCACAAACTGATTCAATCCGATGTGCAATTCAAAAACCTGGGATTGGTCATTATTGATGAAGAGCACCGCTTTGGTGTACGCCAGAAAGAGCAGTTAAAAAAACTACGTGCCGAAGTTGATGTGTTGGCGCTGACGGCAACGCCGATTCCACGCACATTGGCGATGTCCCTGGAAGGGTTGCGCGATTTTTCCGTCATCGCGACGGCGCCGCAAAAACGGCTGGCAATCAAAACATTTGTCACGCCATATTCCCTGGGAATTGTGCGTGAAGCGATTGCCCGCGAACTCAAGCGCGGCGGGCAGGTTTATTTTTTGCACAACGATGTTCGCTCATTGCCGGATAAAGCGCAACGTATTGCCGAGGCGATACCGGAGGCACGCGTTGCCGTTGCGCATGGGCAAATGCCGGAGCGCGAACTTGAACGCGTGATGCGCGATTTTTATCAACAGCGCGTCAATGTATTGGTGTGTTCGACGATTATCGAAACAGGCATTGATGTGCCTACGGCAAATACTATTTTGATTGAACGTGCTGATCGTTTTGGTTTGGCGCAACTCCATCAGTTACGCGGGCGTGTTGGCCGTTCACATCACCAGGCTTACGCGTATTTATTAACACCGCCTGAAGAGGCGTTAACCGGTCAGGCGAAAAAAAGACTGGAAGCGATTCGTCAGATGGAGCAATTGGGCTCCGGTTTTTATCTGGCGATGCATGACCTGGAGATTCGCGGCGCCGGTGAAATATTGGGGGATGAACAGTCGGGTGAAATCGCCGAAGTTGGGTTCCAGCTTTTCGCCGATATGCTAAAGCATGCGGTAGACGCCTTAAAATCCGGGCGCGAGCCGAACCTGAATGAACCATTGCGCATTGCTACCGAGATCCACCTGCGGCATCCGGCGTTATTGCCGGAGAAATATTGTGCGGATGTCCATGAAAGGCTGGTGCTGTATAAACGTCTTGCCAATGCGGAAACTTTTGAGGCAATTGACGCATTGCACGAAGAGTTGGTGGATCGTTTTGGTTTGTTACCGGATGAGGGTAAAGCGTTACTGACATGCCATCGCTTGCGTTTGCTGATCCGTCCTTATGGCGTTCGTAAGTTGCATGTCGATATGAGGCAGGTGACGCTTACTTTCACTGAAAAGCCTCCTTTTGATCCGGGGGATTTGATTTGCCTGATTCAAAGTAATAACATGATCGGCTTTGCCGGGGCCAACCGTGTCCGGATTGAGCAGAATAATCAGGATGACGAGGAGATAGTGCTGCTCGTCAAGAGTTTTCTACAAAAGTTGAAGTTATTACCGTCTTTATAGAGACGGCAAAGATAAAAAATATGGAACCTTTTTTAGTATCAACAGGTATCGTCGCGCTCGCTGAGATCGGCGATAAAACGCAACTGCTTTCATTTATTCTTGCGGCCAAATACCGTAAACCATGGCCTATTGTTTTAGGCATTCTGGTGGCAACGCTTGTCAACCATGCGCTGGCCGGTTGGGTGGGCGTATGGATCACCGAATTGCTTTCGCCAAATGTATTGGCTTGGGTCATCGGTATTTTATTTTTGGCGATGGCTGTGTGGATGTTGGTCCCGGATAAGTTTGAGCCGGAGAACGCGAAATTGGTTTCATTCGGCGTTTTTACTACTACGCTGATTACTTTTTTTCTTGCTGAGATGGGCGACAAAACTCAGGTGGCGACGGTGATGTTGGCTGCGCATTTTCACTCGCTTGTCGCCATCGTTTTAGGGACGACGTTTGGTATGGCGTTAGCAAATGTTCCGGTTGTTTTTATTGGCGATAAACTTGCGCACCGGATACCGATGCGCGCTGTTCACATCGCTGCGGCGCTGGCATTTGTTGTTTTGGGTATTTTGGCGTTAATGAATACGGATGTTTGGACAGCGCGGTTCGATTAGTCATAATTACTCAACAACGACGGTAAAATTTATTTTTTGCGTAGACGCAGTACTTTCCGACCAGGCGCGATTGTACTCGAAGCGCAATATTTGTTTTCCCGGGCGCGACGCAGTGAAGTTGAAAATATCAACGCCGCCGCTGCCGGGAATTTCCGGAGTGGCTTGCTCGTAATGTGGGCTGGCGTCGCGCAAAATACCGCGCATGGGTTCGACTTGCTGCCATTGATAGCCGGTACTGCGGTTACTGGGTAGGCGAACATCGATCTGTCGTCCGATGGATACCGGAATTTCAGAACCATTTTGCGCTTCTGTGAGCACAAGGTTGCCGGAAATCATTGCGGAATCCGGTTTGGCTTCCTGCATAGCACAGCCAGAAAACATGACAGGACAAGACAGAGCGAAGAGTAGAAGTAGTTTTTTCATGGCCGAGCACCCAAAAGAAGCAACGTCTTATGTTACCTCAATGCGGTGTTAGGCGTCATCATCAATGTAAACACCAGCATCAATACGGTGATTGCGTGCGACTCATGCCTTTTGCGGCGAAATTCGGTGGATGGTTTCATGGCCGATGACATGCACCATGAAATTACTCGCCCTAAGGAGGAGTTTTCGTTGAAAACGCGGCAATTACTGCTCCAATTGCCGCATCTATCAGTTTGATAAGACGATCGAGCCACTGTGCTGGTCGGCATACAAGCGGCCTTGCCGATAACCCGCGCCAAGCAGCGCTAAAGCAACCATTGATCCTCTTCGGAATATCCTGAATCGTAATACCGGTAGAAAGCGTACCGGATTCGGCCGTATGGCCGACACCGAGGGCAACGCCAACGGGCAGCCCTTTGGGGGAGTTTGTGTAATGCCATCACAAACACAAGTATCCAAATATGTTCAGGCTATTTTACCGAACAGGGCAGTCCGCCAGACAGAATCGCCAGCAGGGCTGTTTTCCAGAATTCCTTTATCAGGAAGCAGTCTCGGTTCGGCGCATTAAAAGTTGATTTGTTCAATAGTGGTGATTAACCGAACACTTTTCAACATCGGATATCGCTTTTTAAGCGACATCAATTGTTCAACAATTCTTTTACGATGATTATCATCATCAAGCTGCTGTTTTTCCAGAAGCAATATCAGGTTGATTTCTCCATGCAGGTAATGGATATGCAGGTCGGGCTGGAATTGGGCATAAATATCGCCAAGCGCAGCAACGATTTCATCACGTCCGGGCAGGTCGGGGAAATTATTGTCGTCTTCATCACGATCATCTTCGGGGTCAATGTGCATCAATGCATCGAGCGCGTGATGCTCGGCAATAACGCGTTTCCGGGCATTGACGGCAATCAGGTGCGCCTCGGAAACCGTTAACTCGCTGTTTACGAGAAGATGTGCGTCAACCAAAACGCTATCGCCCATGTAACGGGTGCGTACATTATGGATATTGATAACACCGGGCGTTTCCTTGAGCGTTTTTTCAATTGCCTGCAATTCTTGCGGCGGTAAGCCGCCGTCGGCCAGTCGCGATAATGCGTTCCAGGCAAACTTGCCGCCAGTGCGGCAAATCATAAAACCGACCAAGGCCGCGGCAAGCGGATCGAGAAAAACATAGCCCATGAGATTGCCAAAAATACCGAAAGCAACGACGACGGAGCTTGCCGCGTCGGCACGGGCATGCCAGGCGTTGGCCATCAACATCGTTGAATTCATGCGCTTGGCAACACGAACCATATAGCGGAACAGTATTTCTTTGGAAATGACGACAACAACCGCGACATAAAGCGCAATTTGATGAACCCGTGGGATTGACGACGGGTCGGCAAATTTCCGGGCAGCGACAAACAGCATTCCCAGGCCGGCAATGATCAGCAACAAACCGAGAACCATCGATGCCACGGTTTCAAAACGAGCATGCCCGTAAGGGTGGTTGGCATCGGCTTTTGACCGACTGATACGGTTAGCGCCCAATACAATAAAGTCAGCAAAAAGATCGGTCAATGTATGAAAACCGTCGGCGATTAATGATTGGGAATGCGAAAAAAAACCAATAATAATTTGTATCGTTGAAAGAAGGGAATTGACAAAAACGCTCACCAGTGTACTGCGGGTAGCGACCGCATAGCGGTTTGGCGCTGTTTCTTTGATCATTTTATTAATTGGGTGTGGAGTCGGGTTACGTAAAAGATATTGTTCTGGACCGGTAATTTAAAATATTTTTACTTTAGTTGAGGTAACAGCTTTCCAAAACCGTTCAACGCCATCGTTTAGCTTTGCATCAATACGGTAGATGCAAACCTCCAACGGGATTTCATAATTGACGGAAGAAGGGTCGGGCGGGACGATGCGCGTCAGTTTGCCTTGCGCCAATTCTTCGCGGATCAAATATTCCGGCAGCCAGGCAATACCGCTGCCATCAATAGCGAAACGTCTTAATAAATCGGCCATAGACGAAAAGAAAATCGGGTTAAAGGCAGCTGCGGGGATCTGTGCCAATTTGCGGTTGACCAAACGCCCCATGTACGATGTCGGCGAATAAGTGAGCAGCGGAATTTTTTCATCGGTAAGCGAATAGAGAGGCTTTTTTTGCTCGTCAACGCCGCTTACGGGAAACATGGCGCTTTCAAAAAGAGTGTGGTGCAGGAATGGCGTCTGCCAAAACTCTTCTTCGTGAAACGACAGAGCGAAATCACTTTTGCCTTCGCGTAACGCCGTGCTGGTTTGATCGACGTCAATCGCGGCAACGTAACAAAGAAATGTTTTTTCGCGTTGGGAAACAGCTTGGATGAGCGTGGGCAATACGCTCAACGCCAGCGAGTGCGCTGCCGAGATACGAATACGCGCTTTACCGGTTGCGCCAAAATCGCTTAATTCAGCCAAATTGCTCTCAATTTGCATCAGCAGGCTACGCGCTTGCGAATGAAATAGCCGGCCATGATCGGTGAGCTGTAATGGGCTGGTGGCGCGATCAAAGAGTTCTACGCCGGTCGCTTGTTCTAATGCGCGGATACGTCGGCTGAATGCCGGTTGTGAAAGATTGCGTATCTCGGCTGCCTGGGAAAAATTTCGGCACTTTTCGAGCGCCAAAAAATCTTCGAGCCATTTGCTTTCAATGTTTTGCATGTTGTGTTTGTGCTAAAAATAATTTAGCTTACTAAAGTTATGCGTTTCCCGCATAATACCGGAAAACTTTGCATTTTCCATTAATCGGAATGCGGGTATTCTTGCTAAAACCTTTATAACAGCATGGAAAAAGAGCGACATCTAATCGGCGTTTTAGGCGGAATGGGGCCTGCGGCAACGGTCGATTTTGTTCATAAGCTGATTGCACTGACCAACGCCGAATGTGACCAAGATCACCTCCCGTTACTTATTGCTTCGATCCCGGATGTGCCGGATCGGACCGCAGCATTGCTTCGTCATGAATCGTCTCCGGAGACTGCTTTAGTTCGCTATCGCATGCTTCTCGAAAATGCGGGCGCACGGTGTATTGTGATGCCGTGCAACACCGCACATTTCTGGCTGGATAAGTTAAGAGAGGGCGCACAGGCAGAAATATTATCGATTATCGATGCGGTGGTGACTCAGGTTAAGAAAATGGGAGTGACTCGTATTGGATTGATGGCGACGGATGGCACGGTGACAACAGGGCTTTATCAAAAGCAGCTTGCTCAAAACCACATTGATTGTGTGTTGCCTGACAAGGCGCAGCAGGAGGAAATTATGCGCTCGATTTATTTGTTAAAAACAGGCCATCTGGAAAGAGCGACTGTGATCATGGAAGAGCAATATCAACAGCTTATGATGGAAAATATTAGTGCAGTGATTCTGGGGTGCACGGAAATCCCCGTGATTTTGGCAACGGCGATACAGAATNNGCAACGGCGATACAAAAATCCCCTGAGCGCTTTATTGATTCGAATGAGGCATTGGCGCATGCTACCATCAGGTGGTACGAGGAAAAGACGGGGAAACGCTGTTTATCCTGCTGACTGAAAAGGTTATTTGCGAACATCTGTCACATTTTATCGACTTGATAAGGATCAATCGTATTACCTGACAAGGACGATATACTTTAAAAACTTTTGATTAACTCTGGGAAAGAAGGGCTTCATGTACAACACACTTATCGCTCAGGCCGGGTTAGCCGACCGACCGCGGAAAAGCAGATGGCCGGCCAAGCTGGACTTGCTTCAAAGCTTAACCGGCTTGTTTCTGGCGCTGTTTATGTGGGGGCACATGTTCTTTGTTGCCAGCATTTTGCTGGGTAAGGATACCATGTGGACAGTCACAAAGTTTTTTGAAGGATATTACTTTTTTGATAAATCATATCCGGGTATTGTTTCGATTGTTGTTGCCTGTGTTGCGGTTATCTTCATTTGCCACGCGCTTTTGGCGGTACGTAAATTTCCGATCAGTTATCGGCAATATAGAACTTATCGGGCACATATGAAAAGTATGCATCATGAAGATACGACTTTGTGGATGTGGCAGGTTTGGACCGGTTTTCTCATGTTCTTTCTGGCGTCCGCGCATCTTTATCAGATGATGGTGTGGCCGCAAAATATCGGTCCTTTCGGCTCCGGCGATCGGATGTGGAGCGACGGTTTATGGCCGTTTTATTTGGTGCTTTTGTTATGTGTCGAATTTCATGGCGGCATCGGTCTTTATCGCTTGGCGGTGAAATGGTGCGTGCCGAACGCTTCGCGCGAGTTTTTGAAAAAATTGAAATGGGGAATAACCGTTTTCTTCCTTATTCTGGGGCTGGCAACGCTTGCCGCCTATGTGAAGATCGGTATTGAGCATCAAGATAACTATGGTGAGCATTATGTTCCCACATTTGCCAACCAACCGGTAGGGGAGATGAATTGATGAAAGTGATTTACACAGATGTGCTGGTGATTGGCGGTGGGCTGGCCGGATTACGCATGGCAATCGGCGCGCGCCGTCGCGGGCATGAGGCGATTATTCTTTCCTTGGTGCCGCCAAAGCGTTCGCACTCGGCGGCGGCGCAAGGCGGAATGCAGGCGTCGCTTGCCAACGTGATCAAAGGGCAAGGCGATACCGAGGATGTTCACTTTGAAGATACTGTGCGCGGTAGCGACTGGGGCGCCGATCAGGGTGTGGCTCGGATGTTTGTCAATACTGCGCCAAAGGCGGTGCGCGNNGGGTTTGCCCTGGAGCCGGGTGCGCAAAGGTGATCGGCAAGTCATCATTAACAGCCAGAAAGTCACGATTACCGAACGTGACGAAGCGCAAGGCCTGATCGCTCAGCGCGATTTTGGCGGTACGAAAAAATGGCGTACCTGTTATGTTTCTGATGGTACCGGCCATGCCATGCTCTATACCGCAAGCGATCGCGCGATTGCCGAGGGGATAGATGTACACGAGCGCAAGGAAGCTATTTCGCTGATTCACGATGGTCATCGTTGCTACGGCGCGGTGGTACGCGATCTGATTACCGGCGAGCTTAGCGTTTATCTTGCCAAGGCGACGGCCTTAGCGACGGGTGGTGCGGGCAAGGTATATCGCGTGACGACAAACGCGATTATTTGCGAGGGCATCGGTCACGCGTTGGCGCTTGAAACCGGCGTTGCCTGTTTGGGCAATATGGAAGCGGTACAGTTTCATCCGACCGGTATTGTGCCGCTCGGTATTTTGGTGACCGAAGGTTGCCGTGGTGACGGTGGTTTGCTGCGCGACGTTGACGGTCATCGTTTCATGCCGGATTACGAGCCGGAGAAAAAAGAACTGGCGTCGCGTGACGTGGTATCGCGGCGAATGGAGGAACACATTCGCAAAGGTAAAGGCGTTAAATCACGCTTTGGCGAACATCTCTGGCTTGATATTACATTGCTTGGCCGCCATCACATTGAGCATAACCTGCGCGAAGTCAAAGAGATCTGCGAAAGCTTCATGGGTATTGATCCGGCAGAGAAATGGATTCCGGTCCGTCCTGCGCATCACTACACCATGGGTGGTGTGCGCACCAATCATACGGGTGAGTCACAGCAGTTGAAAGGCTTGTTTGCGGCAGGTGAAGCGGCGTGCTGGGATATGCACGGCTTTAATCGTCTGGGCGGAAATTCAGTGGCCGAGACGGTGGTTGCCGGCATGATTGTCGGTGAATTTATTTCTGATTTCTGCGACAAGAAAGAGAACGATATCGATATTCCGATGAGCCTCGCGCAGCAGTTTTATGATAGCGAAAAGGCAAAATTGGGTTCGCTGTTGAATAGCGCCGGCAAGGAAAACGCGTTCAAGCTGAATACCGAAATGCAGGAAATCATGACCAGTTCGGTCGGTATTTTCCGTAACGGGGATGCGCTTGCGGAAGGCGTCAAACATTTGCAAGATTTGCTGAAGCGCAGCCGCAATATCGGTTTGACCAGCAAAGTGCCGGGCGTCAATCCGGAACTGGTGATGGCGTATCGTGTGCAGAAGATGCTCAAAGTGGCTTTGGCGATCGCATACGGCGCGCAGAACAGGACGGAAAGCCGCGGCGCACATTTCCGCGAAGATTATCCGCATCGTAATGATCAGGAATGGTTGAAGCGGACATTGGCGTTTTGGCGCGATGGCGCGGATCTTCCCGAGCTTCAGTATGAAACGCTTGACGTCATGAAAATGGAGCTCCCTCCGGGTTGGCGCGGTTATGGCGCGAAAGATTATATCGACCATCCCGATACGGCGAAGCGTCAGGCGGAAATTGACGAGATTCGCAAGCAAATGGAGGGCAGCGATCGTTTCGCTGTTCAGGACAAGATTATGCCGTTCAGAGATAAATTGCCCGCGTCTTTGCGTGGCCGCAACGAACGTCTCGATGAACCTTTGAATGGATGAGCAAGATAATGAGTGAAACACAAAAAACTGCCGCGCCGGGCGGGCAAACCCGGCACAGAATGTTGACGTTCCATATCCTTCGTTATAACCCGCAGGATCCGGACAGTAAGCCGCATATGCAGTCTTATCAGCTTGAGGAAGCCGAAGGGATGACGTTGTTTTTGGCGTTGAGTGAAATTCGCGAACATCAGGATCCAACGCTGCAATACGATTTCGTTTGTCGCGCCGGCATTTGCGGAAGTTGCTCGATGTTGATCAATGGCCGCCCCGGTCTGGCGTGCCGCACGTTGACCAAAGATCTGGGCACGGAAATTACTTTGGCGCCGCTGCCGGTATTTGAACTGATTGGCGATCTTTCGGTGAATACCGGCAAATGGATGCGCGGTATGAGTGAGCGTCTGGAGACTTGGGTGCATACCAAGGAGCAGGAGCTCAATCTGGACAAGGCGGAAGAGCGCATGGATCCTGATTTGGCGGAAAGCATTTATGAGCTGGATCGCTGCGTTGAATGCGGCTCCTGCGTGGCGGCTTGCGGAACGGCGCAAATGCGCAATGACTTTGTCGGCGCTGTCGGCATGAACAAGGTCGCGCGCTTCAAGCTTGATCCCCGCGATACGCGAACCGACGACGATTTTTACGAGCTCGTGGGTGACGACAGCGGCGTGTTCGGCTGTATGTCGTTGTTGGGTTGCCATGATGTTTGCCCCAAAGAGTTGCCGTTGCAAACGCAAATAGCGTTCTTGCGGCGGAAAATGATTTCCGTTGGTTTGAAGTAATCGAGAAGAGCCGGGGAAGATGGTAAATTTTCCCAGCGATTTAAAAAGTCGACTTAAGCAATGAACAGGAACATGCTTGCTAATCATCTTTATGAAGTAGTTGGCGTAGAGAGGTTTCAGGCGAACCGCTATCGTTTGGTAGCGGCTGTTCATCATTCAATAACAGCAATCGGGTTATCAGTAAAACCGCTTCTTTCCGGAGAAAGAAGCGGTTTTTTTATTTTATAAATCAATATAGTAGAAAATTTTTCCGGAGTTCTATTAAAGAACAGCCGGGAATTGAAAGCAACAGTAAAACCATGACGAAAGCGAGGGCAAAATGAGTCGTATTGAAAAGGATTTTTTGGGTGAGCGTGAATTGCCTGATGATGTGTACTATGGCGTCCAGACCTTACGAGGAAAAGAAAACTTCCATATTACCGGTTTACAGGTATCACGCGAGCCTTGTTTGGTCAAAGCGTTTGCTTATGTGAAAAAAGCGGCGGCAATGGCAAACCGTGATTGCGGTGTGCTTGATAGGACTACCGCGGAAGCTATTATCAGTGCGTGCGACCGGTTGATTGAGGGTAAATTTCTCGATCAGTTTGTGACCGATCTCATTCAAGGCGGCGCGGGAACCTCCATGAACATGAACGTTAATGAGGTCGTTGCCAATGTGGCGCTGGAAATTCTCGGTAAGCCAAAAGGCGATTACACGACCGTCAGCCCAAACGATCATGTGAATTGCTCCCAATCAACCAACGACGCTTACCCGACGGCTTTTAAGCTGGCATTGCTGATGCGCATGAAAGAATACACGCAAACACTGGTTGCTTTACAGCAGGCGTTTTTTGCAAAAGCCAAAGAGTTCGATACCGTCCTGAAAATGGGGCGGACTCATTTACAGGATGCGGTGCCGATGTCGCTGGGTTCCGAGTTTCATGGCTTTGGCACCACGATCGGCAAAGAAATTACCCGCATTGAAGACGCATGCAATATGTTGCGCGAAATCAACCTTGGCGCTACGGCAATCGGTACTTCGGTGAATACGCCGGAAGGTTATCCGCAGAAAGCTACGCAACACTTGGGCGATATTACCGGTATTGCTTTTACGCTTTCCAAAGATTTGATTGAGGCCACCTCGGACACGAGCGATTATGTATTGTTGTCTGGCGTGCTCAAGCGTACTGCCGTAAAGCTCACGAAGATCTGTAACGATCTGCGCATGCTGGCGTCCGGTCCGCGTTGCGGGTTCAATGAAATCAATTTACCGCAATTGCAGCCGGGTTCGTCGATTATGCCGGGCAAGGTAAATCCGGTGATTCCGGAAGTCGTTAACCAGACCGGCTTTTTTGTAATCGGCATGGACCTGACCGTTACGCTTGCCGCTTCCGCCGGACAATTGCAGTTAAACGTGATGGAGCCGGTAATCGGCTTTGCGTTATTCAGCTCCATCAGCGCCATGCAAAATGCCGTGAAAAGCTTGACCGAGCAGTGCGTCAAAGGGATTACCGCCAATGCGGAACGCACCGAAGCGTTGGTGATGAATTCTCTCGGAATCGTTACGCAATTGAGCCCAATTTTGGGATATAAGCAATGCGCAGAAATTGCGCGCGAAGGGTATCTGCAAAATAAATCGCTTCACGATATCGTTGTCAAAGAGAGAAAACTGATCTCGCAAGAGAAGTGGGACGAAGTGTTTTCATTTGAAAACCTGATTCATCCGCACTTTATTAAATAATAGGAAGGGGTTTGATATGGACGTAGCAATGGTTGTGCTGCAACTGGCAATTGTTCTGGTAGCGATTTTTTTTGGCGCCCGGCTGGGCAGCATTGGTATCGGCTATGCGGGCGGTTTAGGGGTTTTGGCGTTGGCGCTTATCGGCGTCAAGCCGGGCACTATTCCGATAGACGTCATTCTGATCATCATGTCGGTGATCGCCGCGATTGGCGCGATGCAAGTAGCAGGCGGTGTGGATTATCTCGTGGTGCTCACGGAAAGGCTTTTGCGAAAACATCCGAAGTACATTACGTACTTGGCGCCGGTTGTGACGTATTTCATGACGATTATGGCGGGTACCGGGCATACGGCATTTTCGACGCTGCCGGTTATCGCTGAGGTGGCGAAAGAGCAGGGGGTTCGCCCATCGCGGCCGTTATCGATTGCGGTAGTCGGCTCGCAGATCGCGATTACCGCTTCGCCGATCTCGGCGGCGGTGGTTTTCTTTTCCGGCGTCATGGAGCCGTTGGGCGTAGGTTATCTTGAAATTCTTGCTATTTGCTTGCCGACGACATTCCTGGCCGTGATGTTGACCGCAGTGGTGACCAATCGCCTTGGTTGCGAACTCAAGGACGATCCGGTGTATCAGGAGCGCCTGGCGAAAGGTTTGATCAAAATGCGTGGCGTCAGCAATATCGAGATTCTCCCCGGCGCGAAGCGGTCGGTGCTGATTTTTGTGATTGCGGTCGTTGCCGTGATGCTGTACGCGACATTAATCAGCGATAAGGTCGGACTGATCGCCAAGGAAAATATCGTTCTTTCCCGCGACAATGCGATCATCAGCTTCATGTTGACGACGGCTGCGCTTATTGCCTTTAGTTGCAAGATTGAATGCAGCAATGTTTTAAGCGCGTCTACATTCAAATCCGGGATGAGCGCCTGCGTGTGTATTCTTGGTGTTGCCTGGTTGGGCACAACATTCGTCAGTGCGCACGAAGCGGGTATCAAGGAATTGGCGGGCGGTGATCTGCAAACGCAACCGTGGTTGCTGGCGGTAACGCTGTTCTTTGTTTCCATGCTGCTTTATTCGCAAGCCGCGGCAACCCGAGCGTTGATGCCTCTGGCGATTACCGTCGGCGCTGCTCCGGTGACGTTGGTCGCCTCATTTGCCGCAGTTTCGGCATTATTTGTGCTACCGACTTACCCGACTTTGTTGGCGGCGGTGGAAATGGACGATACCGGTTCAACGCGTATCGGTAAATATGTGTTTAATCATCCATTCCTGATCCCGGGTATGCTGGCGATTGCGCTGGCGGTATTTTTTGGCTTTATTTTTGCGGGCATTGTTTTATAGATATAAAAAAACGTACAAAAAGGGTGCTTTCGAGCACCCTTTTTGTTGATAAAGCGATAACATGATTACGCACATATCATTTTCAGCACACAGTTAAGATACCAAACCATACGGCAAGGATTTTTTTCTTTCTGGTTTTTGATCGTATCGTAATAAAACGCTGATCGATCAATATGTTAGAGAATATCGAAAAAGCCGTCACAGTCAGCCGCAGTGAACTATTTTGCTGTGTTACAAAAGGTGTGGCGGCGATAAATATTGTTAAAATCCCTGCCATGAAGTATCCTTTTCCGCTCATTACGCAGGTTTTTGCGTAATGACATTCCACGATTAGGAGAAAAGCTTATGAGTAATGAGATGGAAAAAGTTGAAAATCTGGATCTTGATCCGGCATCATCGAAGAGTACAGATGTCTCAAAACGCGGCTGGCTGATTATCGCCGTTGATATTGTGATTCTGATTGCGTTGCTGAAGCTTTTACCTTATGGGCCGAAAACGAATGCCGGTCTGGCAATTCTGGTTTTCGTAGGTGTTTTATGGCTCACCGAAGCGGTTCATATCACCATAACCGCATTGCTTGTTCCCATACTGGCTGTAGTGTTTAGCCTGATGACTACGACCAATGCATTACGGTCATTCGCCAATCCCACCATTTTTCTCTTCTTTGGCGGTTTTGCGTTGGCCACGGCGCTTCATATTCAGGGGATAGACCGCCTGATCGCCAACCGACTGCTTTTATTGGCTCGGGGGAGTTTCGGCATTGCTGCCGTGATGCTTTTCGTTGCCACGGCCGCGTTGTCCATGTGGATCAGCAATACGGCGACGGCGGCCATGATGCTGCCTTTGACGTTGGGTATTCTCAGCAATCTGGACAGCAACAAGGAAAGAGGTACTTTTGTCTTTCTGCTGTTGGGCGTTGCCTATAGCGCCAGTATCGGCGGTTTGGGTACGATCGTCGGCAGCCCGCCGAACGCGATCGCTGCGGCCGAACTGGGGTTGAGCTTCGTTGACTGGATGAAAATCGGTATCCCGGTCATGCTGGTGATGCTGCCGTTAATGATCGGTATTTTGTATCTGGTATTCAGACCCAACATGAATCATCGCGTCGAAGTGGCGTCGGAGCATTTTGTCTGGACAAAACCGCGCATCATCACCATTTGTATTTTCGCGGTGACGGCGTTTTTCTGGATATTTAGTTCGCCGTTAAGCCAGAAACTGGGCGGAATCAAGGATTTTGACTCGGTGATTGCGGTAGCTGCCGCGGTGTTGATTGGCGTCGTTGGCGTGGCGACCTGGAAGCAAATTCAGGAAAACACCGAATGGGGCGTTTTACTCCTGTTCGGAGGCGGATTGACATTGAGTGCCATTCTGAAAGACTCTGGCGCCAGTGAAGTACTCGCGCAGGGTTTGGGCAGTTTACTCAGCGACGGCCATCCGATCATCGTCATTGCGGCGGTTGCTGCATTCACGATATGTTTGACCGAGGTTTCCAGTAATACGGCAGTGGCCGCGTTGCTCGTTCCGTTGTTTGCGACGGTGAGCGAAGCGCTGGGAATGCCGAGACAGTTGTTGACGCTCGTTATCGGTGTCGGTGCGTCGATGGCGTTCATGTTGCCGGTTTCGACGCCGCCGAACGCGATTGTATTCGGCGCGGGCTTCGTGAAGCAGAAAGAGATGATCAAGGCAGGCGCGGTGTTGGTCGCTGCGTCGGTTGTCGTGATTACTGTATTTGCAAACCTCCTCTGGAAATAATCAGGCCGGGAGATTTGCATCATCTTGCGATTCAACGGCTCCCGATTTTCGGGAGCCGTTTTTTCTGAACGGCGCAAAATCCTGTTTTGATCGTGAGCACGGGCATTGAAAATCGCAACGGCTGCCGGACGCGATCAAAAAAGTGCCATGAGTGCGTTATGAAGAGCGATGTACCGAAAGACCGGCGTACGCCTGGCAGACGGGCATGATCTGGATATTGTTTACATTGACATGCGCGGGCAGGGTGGCGATCCAGAAAACGGTTTCGGCAATGTCCTCAGCGGTGAGCGCTTGGGCTCCGCTGTAAACGGCTTCCGCTTTTTGGTGATCGCCATGAAAGCGGACATTGGAAAATTCGGTGCCGCCGGCCATGCCCGGCTCAATGTTGCTGGCGCGTATGGGCGTGCCGAGAAGATCGGCGCGCAAATTATTGCTGATTTGGTGAACAAACGCTTTGGTGCCGCCGTATACGTTACCGCCCAAATAAGGCCATTCGCCGGCGGTGGAGCCGATATTGATAATGTGGCCGCGCTTTCGTTCGACCATTCCCGGCAACAAGGCGCGAGTGCAATACAAGAGGCCATTGATATTGGTACGAATCATCTTTTCCCAATCGTCGAGCGATGCCCGATAAAACGGCTCAAGACCGAGCGCCAAACCGGCATTGTTGACCAGAATGTCGATACTCTGAAATTCCTTCGGCAATTTTTCCGGGACGCGAGCGACATCGGCACGACTGGCAACATCGAGCGTTAACGGGAAAAGGGCGTCACCGAACTCGGTTTTCAAAGTATCCAAGCGCTCGGTACGGCGCCCGGTGGCGATAACTTGATGGCCTTCGTGGATGAATCGGCGGGCAATTGCCGCGCCGAATCCTGCGGTGGCGCCGGTGACGAAAACAATCATTACTTCTCCTTTGCGCTAATGAATCATGTTGATGCTGCAGATGGTATTCCAGCATCGCTCACGATGCAAATCATCAGGATATTTAAGATATTTTCGTCGCTTCTTTCATTTTTTTTGTGAATTCGGCGAGTGCCTTGTGCATCTTTTCAGGGGTTTCCAAGTATTGCTCAATGATATTGACAGTCGCCGAGCCGGCAATAGCGCCCGAAGCGCCGGCGGCAATCGCCGTGCGGACATGCTCCGGTGTGGAGATACCGAAACCGATGACTATAGGTGCGGATCCTGCGTTGCGTAGCGCCGCAATATGATCCGCCTGCGGTAATTTCATCTCACGGTCGGTGCCGGTAACTCCGGCACGGCCAAGAAAATAAACATAGCCTTGCGAGAGGCGGGCAATATCCGCCAGAGCATTTTCATCGGCGTTCGGCGGCGCGGTAAATACGGGCGCAATGCCGGCGCTCTGTGCGGCAGCAACAAACGGCGCCGATTCCTGACGAGGAACGTCGGCAATCAACACCGAGTCAACGCCGGATTGTTTTGCCATTTCATAAAAGCCGTTGATTCCATGATGGACGACAAGGTTGGCGTACACCAGTAAGCCGATCGGCAATTCAGGATGCGCGCGGCGCAAAGAGGCAAGAAGGGTAAAGCAGGATTCCGGCGTGACGCCTGCGGCCAGCGCGCGATGATCGGCGCGTTGGATTACCGGGCCGTCAGCCACCGGATCGGAAAAAGGAATGCCAAGCTCCAGTGCGTCCGCGCCATTGGCAATCAATGTTTCGATGATTCTTTGAGATTTGTCTATGGTCGGGTCGCCGAGCATAACGAACGGAATAAATGCCGCCTCGCGGTTCTGCGCAAGACGTGAAAACATATGGTCGTATCGTTTATTCATGTTGAACTTTCATTACCAGTATCATCTTAAAATCTCACAGTACGATATGCGACATTACTTGTTCGACGTCTTTATCGCCGCGTCCGGAAAGGCATACCAATAACAATGTTTGTTTGCGCGCAGACTCGGCGAGTTTTAATGCGTACGCAATCGCGTGCGCCGATTCCAGCGCCGGGACGATGCCTTCTTCGCGCGCCAGCGCCTGAAAAGCGGCGAGGGCTTCATCATCGGTAATGNNATAAGCGTGTTCGGGACCGATGCCCGGATAATCCAATCCGGCGGAAATCGAATGAGATTCGCAAATCTGGCCGTGCTCATCCTGTAATACGTAGCTATAACTGCCATGTAAAACGCCCGGTTTTCCCATTTGCAAAGTGGCGCCATGTTTTTTTGTGTGTAAACCATGTCCGGCGGCCTCGACACCGATCAAACGGACGTTTTCCTCCGGGATAAAATCGGTGAACATCCCGATTGCGTTGGAGCCGCCGCCGACGCAGGCAATGACGGCATCGGGTAAACGGTTTTCATGCGTCAATATTTGCTCTTTGGCTTCACGACCAATGACGCGCTGAAATTCGCGAATCATCAACGGAAACGGGTGCGGGCCGGCTGCGGTACCGAGGAGATAATGCGTGTTCGGGTAACTTTCCGACCAGTCGCGCAATGCTTCGTTGACCGCGTCCTTTAAGCTGCAACTGCCGTTATCGACGGCGACGACGTCCGCCCCCATCAGGCGCATCCGAAAAACATTAAGCGCTTGCCGTGCCATATCTTTCGAACCCATGTAAATGCGGGTTTTCATCTTGAACAGCGCACCGACTAAAGCGGTGGCAACACCGTGTTGTCCGGCGCCCGTCTCTGCGATCAGCCTCGTTTTGCCCATGCGCTTGGCGAGCAGTGCTTGTCCGATGACTTGATTGGTTTTGTGCGCGCCGCCATGAAGCAGGTCTTCACGTTTCAGATAAATGGTGGCTTGAGTATGCGCGGCCAGATTGCGGCAGCGATAAAGAGGCGTTTCGCGTCCGGCGTATTCGGCGAGCAAATCATTGAGTTCACGGCAAAACTCAGGATCGGTTTGCGCCTCTTCAAATGCAGCTGTAATTTCGTTGAGCGTAGGCATGAGAATTTCCGGAACAAACATGCCGCCGAAAACACCGAAAGCGCCTTTTGCGGGATGGATCATGGAAGTGGTTGCATCATTCATGAATGGCCTCGTAGTTGAGAAAACAGTTTTTTCAGTGTTTGAGGATCTTTTTTCCCGGGCGCGCTTTCCACGCCGGAATTGACATCTATGGCGTAGCAGCCGATCTANNGGCGTAGCAGCCGATGTTGTGCGCTTCTTGTATGTTGTCCGGCGTGATGCCACCGGACAGAATGCAACGCTCCTTATCGGGGTAATCGGCCAGTAACCGCCAGTCGAATGTTTTGCCGCTGCCGCCGCGCAAGCCGGGGTGAAATGCGTCGAGCAACAAACGGTCTGCCGCCAGCGCTCCCAGTGGCGGGATATTGTCGTGCACACGCAGCGCTTTCCAGATTTCGCATGAGGGGGGCAGAAGGTTTTTTAAAGAGCGAATGGTTTCGGATGTTTCCTCACCGTGCAATTGTACGGCGGCGAAGCGGCAAACCTGAGCAAGATGCGCGATACGTTCAATATCGTCGTTGACAAACACGCCGACCAATGGGAGCGGTACCGCTTGGTGAAGCGCGAGAGCGTGTTCTTCTGAAATACAGCGCGGAGATTCGGGCGCGAAAATAACGCCGCCCATGACCGCACCTTGGTCGTAAGCCGCTTGCGCGTCGGCAATATTCGTTAAGCCGCATATTTTGACGCGGCCGAAGAGCAGCGTGCGCGTTGCCAGATCGAGACGCTTTTCTTTCATCAGCGAGCTGCCGATTAGATAAGCGTCAACGATGTCGCCCACGGAATCGATATCCGCCCGCGTTTTGATGCCGGATTCGCATACGATGATTTTATCTTTCGGGATTTTTTTCGCCAGACGCCGCGTGGTATCGAGATCGACGTTTAACGTTTTCAGGTCACGGTTATTAATGCCGATGATTTTCGCGTCCAGCGCCAACGCGCGCGCCAACTCTTCGTCATCATGGACTTCGGTCAACACATCCATGTTAAGTCGCTGCGCAGCATCGGCGCAAAGGCGGTATGTGTCGTCATTGAGTACCGAGAGCATCAGCAGTACCGCGTCGGCGCCATAACAGCGCGCTTCCGTTACCTGGTAAGGATCGACAATAAAATCTTTGCATAAAATCGGTTGCGGCAGCAGCGATTTCATTTTACGAATATTGTTCAGGTTGCCTTGAAAATAAGGCTCGTCGGCAAGCACGGAAACGGCATCAGCAAAATGACGATAAGCGCCGGCGATTTCCGTTAAATCGAAATCGGGACGAATCAGTCCTTCCGAAGGCGACGCTTTTTTACATTCCAAAATAAAGCGTAAACCGGGTTGCGTTAACGCTTTGCCAAAGTAGCGTGAAGCCGGTTCGGGGGACAACGCGGCAAGCGGTGTTTTTGCCATGCGGGCGGCGACATCCCGACGTTTTTGCGCAACGATTTCAGCCAGCACGGACATGATTTTCCTCGTCGATATGCGAAAGCTTTGCCATTTTTTCCAGGCGTGTCAGCGCTTTGCCGCTTTCAATGATACTCAACGCAAGATCAAAGCCGTCCTTGAAAGAACGGGTGATGTCGCCCAAAGTCAATAATGCGGCCGCGTTTACGCCGATGGCGACTGCGTGCGCTTCGCTGCCTTTTCCGGAAAGCACCGAACTGATTGCATGCCGGTTTTCTTCCGGTTCGCCGCCGACGATGGATGATAGCGGAAACTCTTTAACGCCGAATACCGAGGGCGTAAAACGATGCGTCACGATTTCACCGTCAACCAACTCGGCCGCGTGCGTTTCGCCTTGTACGGAAATTTCATCAAGCCCCAGGCCATTTACGACCAGCGCCCGCTCGCAACCCAATAGCTTTAATGTTTCTGCGACCAGTTGGCAGAGCATATAATCATAAACGCCGACCAGCATGATGGAAGGACGCGCCGGGTTTACCAACGGACCGAGAAGGTTGAACATCGTGCGGGTGGCCAGCGCTTTGCGTACCGGTGTCGCATGATGAATTCCGCTGTGGTAATAAGGCGCGTAGAGAAAAGTGACTCCGATTTCATCAAGCAGGTGGCGTGCCGTGGCGGGAGACATATCGAGCTTAACGCCGAATTGTTCGAGTAAATCGGCGGCGCCGCATTTGGATGAAGCGGAACGATTGCCGTGTTTGGCTACCGGCAACCCCGCTTCAGCGGCAACGAAAGTGGCTGCCGTTGAAATGTTGATGGTGTTGGCGCCATCGCCGCCGGTGCCGACAATATCGGCAAAGCGATAATTGGGGCGGGGAAATTCACGCGCGCTCTCGCGCAATGCCTGTGCGGCGCCGGCGATTTCCTCGGCGGTTTCGCCGTGCAATTTCAACGCAACCAGTAGCGCGGTGAGCTCGACTTCGCTGACTTCGCCGCGGATGACGGCATCAAAAAGGAGGCGGCTTTCTTCCCGCGCCAGCTTGCCGCCGGTTAACAGTTTGCTGAGTATCTGATCCATGATGATCCTTTAATGAACGGTTGAGTGTTGGTAAGATTTGGAAATCTGAAAAATATTTTCGATGATTTTTTGACCGTAGGCGGTCAAAATGGATTCCGGATGGAACTGCATGCCGTAAATGGGGAGCGTTTGGTGCGCCAAAGCCATAATTTGGTCGTTCAGTGTGGCAATGGCTTGAAAAAATCTTGGCAACGTTTTCACCGTTAATGAGTGATAACGGGCGGCATCGAAAGAAGTAGGCAGCCCGTCAAAAACCGGATGGCCATTATGTGTTATCCGTGATTTTTTACCGTGTACGATGGTGTCCGCCGCCGCCACACGGCCGCCGAATGTTTCGGCGATGGCCTGATGGCCGAGGCAAATACCCAGCAACGGAAATTTTCTGGCGGCACGGGAAATCAGCTCTTGGCTGCATCCGGCTTGCGCGGGTGTGCCGGGGCCGGGCGACAGCACAATCAGTGCGGACTGCTTTCGTTGCGCAATCGTTAATGCGGTATCCGCGCCGATGTCGTTTCGGTAAACATCAATATCGGCGCCCAGGCATGCCAGGGCATCGACCAGATTAAACGTAAAAGAATCGAAGTTATCGATGAAAAGAATGTGCGGCCTAAGCATAAGAAACCTCCAGACGTTCGGCAAATGCGATAGCGCGCATCATGGCTTCCGCTTTGCGTCGCGTTTCTTCCGCCTCTTTTTGCGGAACCGAGTCGAACACAATACCGGCGCCGGCGCGGATATGTGCCGTTTTGTTTTGCACCAGCGCTGCGCGAATAACGATAGCGGTGTCGAAATCGCCATTGCCGCGCAAATAACCGATGGCGCCGCCGTAGTGGCCGCGCCGTTTTTTTTCGTGCGAGCGGATGAGCTGCATGGCGCGTACTTTAGGCGCGCCGGTAAGCGTCCCCATGTTCATGCTTGCCTGATATGCGTGCAACGCGTCGACGTCGTCACGCATGATGCCCCGCACGCGGGAAACAAGATGCATCACATGCGAATAACGTTCGGTGCGTAAAAGCTCAACAACATGCCGACTGCCGGGGCTGGCGATACGGGCAATGTCATTGCGCGCCAGATCGACCAGCATCATATGTTCCGCGTTTTCTTTTTCGTCAAGGCGCAACTCCGCTTCAATTTTTCCATCAAGATCCATATCGATTGAGCCGTCGGCGCGCAAGCCGCGGCGTGCCGTTCCGGCAATCGGGGAAATTTCAACCTGGCGTGTTGCGCCGTCCACTTTCAACGCGGATTCCGGTGACGCGCCCAGCAAAACGAAATGGTCGGCATGAAGATAAAAAAGGTAAGGGCTTGGATTTAGTGTACGCAAAACGCGATACGCGGCGAACGCGTCCTGGCAGGGCATGGCAAAGCTGCGCGAAAGAACGACCTGAAAGATATCTCCGGCGACGATGGATTTTTTGAGGTCATCGACTTGATGAGCGAAAGTTTCATCATCGCAATCGGTCGAAACATCGTCGATACTCATGGTATTGGCCATGGTGATGGGCAAGGGGATTTCTTCGGAAGGAATCGGTGCGGCGAGCCGGCTTATGGTTTGCTGCAACGCCTGCTGGGCGCAGCCGGTAAACGAACAGGCGTAAGCGCAGGCCGATTGCCGGACATGGTCAAATATGATGATCTGGCTGGCTAAATAAAACTGATAATCGGGAAAATCATTACCGGGCTTTGCTTCGGGAAGCGCCTCAAAATGATCAACAAGATCGTAGGCAAAAACGCCGGTGAGGAATATGGCTTCAGGCATACCGGGAAACATGTTTTGCATCAAGGATGCCATGTCGCGCAGTACGGTAAGCGCGGAAGGATGATGTAAGCGTTCGTGCTCCGATAGGCCGTGCGTGTTTTTGGGCATGGGCAACGAAAGATACATGGCGTCACGCTCCATTTTTGGAGAAAAGGACGCAAACATCGGCAAAAGGCACGGTAACAGCGCGTGTCCTTCATGGTCCAAAGCGCGTATGACGACCTGATCAGCGCGGCAGACAACCGACAGAGCGCATGAAGTGAACAACAAACTGCGTTGCACTTTTTGGCAGGAAGGTTCTGCCGATTCCAGAAGAACCGTATGCGCTTTATTGCCGTTTTCCGTCAAGCGCGAAAAGCATGCCAAAGGATCAGGGAAATCCGGCAGCTGTCGTGTTGCAGCGTCGGCTGAAATCGACAAATTGTTCAATAGTGTATTCATGGTGCTCCGTATTTTTTACTATTGGTATTTTCACCAGGTGCGCGGAACACAAAAAAACCCGCGCATTGGCGGGTTTGCTTCTCGTCATTTCAACAATCGTGGATATGCGTCAGCGCCCGCCTCGAAAAGAAGGGCACCACCACCAAGCGTGTTGATTTGTCGAAAAATAGAATTTACTGTTCATGGTCGGGAAGAATAATGATTTTGAGGTGGCTTGTCAAATACGCGGAAATGACAACAAAAGTACGCGGGATAGCGTGAGCGTAACGGGCGATGTGTTCGATTTACCCGTAAGGGTGTTATAACAAAGGCATAATTTTGGGTGGTGGAAAATGATTCAGCGAATAGGCCGGATAAAACGAGGAACTTTGGCGTACGGTACTGGTGACGCAATTACGGTAACGCTTCATCGGCGCGTGGTATCGTTGCAAACGGCTTCGGATCACACGCTCATCGGCGCTCTTTTTAATCGGAAACATTGTTTTACAAAAATGCCACAGAAAGCCGCTTGATTCAGGAAAAACGCGAAGTGCGGTAATATTGCATGAATAAATATTCCGGGACCTTATCATGTCGATTGCACCGTTGGTTATCGCGCAAAATCAGGAAAAAGAAATTGTGTTGTTGTCGGCGTTGGCCAATCGGCACGGGCTGATTACCGGCGCAACCGGGACGGGAAAAACGATAACGTTGCAGGTGATGGCGGAACGTTTTAGCGCCATAGGCGTGCCGGTTTTTATGGCCGACGTTAAAAGTGATCTGGCGGGTATGTCGCAAGCGGGCATGTCGTCGGAGAAGCTGGAAAAGCGTTTGGAATCACTGGGGTTGCCAAAGCCTGGTTTTTCCGCTTTCCCAGTCACATTCTGGGATGTGTTCGGTAAAGCGGGACATCCATTGCGGGCAACAGTTTCCGATCTCGGGCCTTTGTTGTTATCGCGTATTTTGCAGTTAAACGAGACGCAAGAAGGCGTGTTAACGCTGGTGTTCAAAGTCGCCGACGATCAGGGCCTGCTGTTGCTGGATCTCAAAGATTTGCGTGCGATGCTGCAATACGTTGGCGAAAACGCTAAGGATTTCACTGCGCAATATGGCAATGTTTCTTCCGCCAGCATTGGCGCGATCCAGCGCGGTCTCTTGGCACTTGAGCAACAAGGCGGCGAAAAGTTTTTGGGCGAGCCGATGCTCGATATTGATGATTTGCTGCAAACCGAAAACGGACGCGGTATCGTGCATATTCTGGCGGCGGATCAGTTGATGAATACGCCGCTCTTGTACTCAATGGTTTTGCTGTGGCTCCTTTCGGAACTCTTTGAGCGGTTGCCGGAAGTTGGCGATCAGGAAAAGCCGAAGCTGATTTTTTTCTTTGATGAGGCGCATCTGTTGTTTGATGATGCGCCGCGGACATTGCTCGAAAAAATTGAAAAGGTTGTGCGGCTGATTCGCTCCAAAGGCGTTGGCGTCTATTTTGTCACACAAAATCCGACAGATGTGCCGGATACGGTATTGGGGCAACTCGGCAATCGCGTGCATCACGCACTGCGCGCGTTTACCGCGCGCGATCAAAAGGCGGTGAAAGCGGCTGCGCAAACCATGCGCGCCAATCCCGCTTTTGATACGGAAACCGCGATCACAGAGCTTGGCGTCGGCGAGGCGCTGATTTCCTTCCTTGATGAAAAAGGGAAACCCAATATTGTCGAGCGCGCTTATATCATGCCGCCTGCCAGCCGCATCGGGCCGATCAGCGATGAAGAACGTCAACAGGTTCGTGAGACGTCTATCTTCAAGGGCGTTTATGATCAGGAGGTTGACCGCGAGTCTGCTTATGAAAAACTGGCGGCACGTGCCGCGGAAGCGACACGAACCGAAAGCAACCAATCGGAAGAGACCAAAACGTCAGCGACCTCTTCGACAAAAGGCGGGAAAGCATCAACGAGTTCGATAAAAGATATTTTGTTGGGCACCAGTCGACGGGAAGGCGTGATCAGTGTTGCGGCAAAAAGCGCCATTCGAGGAATGAGTTCAAAAGCGGGGCAGACGATATTGCGAGGCATCTTGGGGTCTTTGATTGGCAGGAAAAGTAAATAAAAGAACAGCGTAACCCTTTCTGGCACTTTGCGCCTTCTCTCATAAAGAGGAGAAGTGATTCTGTCATCCGGCTAACCTGACGTTGGGAAAACGCTTGCGGCAGGCAGTTCTTTGGTGCGGCAGTTTTTGAAAATATCGTATTCCCGGTGGTAGATGTGCGTTTTGATTTCGAGCAACCCGATGATCGAATGGAACAGGTTGTCGTGCGTATAGGTTTTATCGGCCGCTTCTTTTTTCATGCAGGCATAATCCACATAGTCCCAACGTTTCATCGCTTCGCTCATCCATAAAACCATAGGCACATGTTTTTGCTCTTTGGGCGCGATTTGATAAGGGAAGCCGTGCAGGTACATGTTGTTTTCGCCCAGTGATTCGCCGTGGTCGGAGATATAGATTAGGCCGGATTCGTATTCGGGGCGGGCTTTTAACATGTCAATGGCGGACGATACGATATAGTCGGTATACAGAATCATGTTGTCGTAGGTATTGATGACCTGCTCTTGCGAGCAATTTTGAATATCCGCCGTATCGCAGGTGGGCGTAAATTTTTTGAAAGGATCGGGGTAGCGGTTGTAATACGTTGGCCCGTGACTGCCCATAGTGTGCAGCACGATAACGGTATCCTGTTTGATGTTTGCGATCATTTCCGGCAATCCGTCCAGCAGCGCCTCATCGAGGCAGTATTTGCCGTTGCAGAATTTCGGGTTGTTGGTTTTGACCATGTTCTCGGTCGTGACGCGGTCACATACGCCCTTGCAGCCGTCGTCATTTTCGCGCCACAGGATTTTGTATCCCGCCGTTTGCAGAATATCCAGTAGGTTTTCCGTATATTTTACGTCCGTTGCGTCAAAATCCGTTCGCGTCATGTGCGAAAACATGCACGGCACGGAAACCAGCGTTGCCGTACCGCAGGAGGCGACATCGTGGAACGAGACGATGTCCTGCTTTTCCAGCAAAGGATTCGTCCTGCGCTCATACCCATAGACGGAGAAGTTTTTCGCCCGCGCCGTTTCTCCCAGAATCAGCACCAGCACCGTTATGTGCGGGTCTTCAAACGGAACCAGCAGGGCGTTTTCGTCCAACTGCTTAAACTCCCGGTTTGCCGATACCTGTCGCTGAAAGTGCCGGACGGTGGAATAAGTGTAATTGACGGTATTGATGATTTTTCGCACATCACGGTTGTTTCGCCCGAAAGAGGCATACTCTTTGTAAGAAACGGCCAAAAAGCCGCCCACCACCAACAGCACCGCAAAAACACACAGCAGCCGTTGAAGGATTTCTTTCCCCCATGATTTGTATTCTATTTTTATTAAGGCAATCAACACGGACGGAATGATGCCCGTGAGCAGCACCCAGAGAAACCCCGAAAACGTTACCAGGTCGAAAGCTTCCCGCGTGTTGGTTTCAAAAACGTTGCGTACCATATCGGTGTCGATATAAACACCAAGGTTAAACATCAGATAGTTGGTGATGCTGGAGAGCATCGTGAAAAAAATCAATACGGGTTTTGTAGTGTAAGGGGCGGACAATAGGTTGAATAAAAGGTAGGTCGGGAAGGCAATGAAAAACGGCAATGAAAGTGCGAAAACGAAAACGGAAAAGCTGTTGATCTCGATATGTGTGGCAATGTATCGCCAGAATGCGGCATTTAAGACAAAGCCAAAATAAAGGCTCATCCCTAAGATCAGCCAATGGCTTTTGACTGCCCATTTCGGCCCGATGTTTTGAAACTTGCTCATGCGCATTACTCCCATAAAAAAGGTCGTGTTGCCTTGTTGTGTCGATACTACACCAGACCAGTACTGACGTTCGGGTCTGTTTTCAGAGAGGGCGTATGTCATCAAAAACATGTGGGCGATTTTTTTTAATCGCCTTCACGTATTCGCTCCGGCAGATCAAGCGTTTCTTCATTAGCAGGCCAGTTATTTTGTATGGTTTGCTTCTGGATTGCGTCGATACGTTTTTTTCGATTGGGGTGTGTGGACAACCATTCGGTCGGCATCTGCTTGTCGAAACGTTCGGCGATGTCAAAAAAGGCAGTGGCATCGCCGACGTGTCCGTACAGCGCATGCAGGTTATGGAGTGCCAGAAGATCGGCCTCATGCTCTTGACGGCGACTAAACGACAAACCGGCCGTGACGCCGGCTTGTCCGGCCAGAGACGCGGCATCGGTGCCGGAGGAGCCAAAAAGAATACCTAATGCCATGTTAAGCAGGACGTTGCGGCCAAGCGCGCGAATCACATGGCGTTCTTTCACATGCGCGATCTCGTGCGCCATGATCATTGCTAATGCGTTTTCGCTGGGCAGTACGTCGAGTAATCCCTGAGCGATGAAGATGTGGCCGCCGAGGGCAGCGAACGCATTGAGCTCGTCACTTTTCCAAAGGTGGGTCGTGATGGTCATACCTTCGGGTAGTGGCGCGGCTGCGGTTAAGCGGTCAGCAAGATGTTGCAGATACGCGGCAGTTTCATCGTTTTTTCGATTTTCGGGAATCGACACGATGACCATGTCGGCGATGGCTTTTTCTTTTTCGAAAGGGATCAGCGGACCAAGAATATAACCGAGCCAGCCGATGATCAGGACAATGCCGATGACCACCGTGAGAAGCCCGATGCTAAGCCAGGCAAATTCTCTTAGCGGATGTTCGGTGGAAGCGTTGATCTCTTCCGGAATCGGCGGGTTGCTGTATTCAATTTTTTTTACAAACGAAAGTTTTTTTTCGTCAGATGCGGTCATACTCGTTTTACCGCACCGGAAATCAGTGCAGTACCGTAGGCGTAAACTTCAACGGAACCGATGCTATTCCGGTAACCTTTTGAAATTGAGGAAGTTTCCAGACGGACATTGAAAACGCTGTCAGCCCCTATTTCTTTTGCTTGCTGTTTCATGCGCAGAATCGCTTCACGACGTGCACGGTCGAGCAGTGATTCGTAGCTGTGTATACGCCCGCCGATAATCATGCGCAAGCCGGCGACAAAACGCTTGAAGTAATCGACAGATACGACTACCGAACCGCCAACCAGCTTGCTGTCTGGCGCATCGGTGCGCGGCGGCGGAAAACGAGCCGAAAAAATAGGAATATCTGCAAGTTCTTTTTCGCGCCGGATAATAGATCGGTAATGTCTCTTTTCTGCAGCACGTCCGGCGAAAAAACCGATAAGAATGAGTGTGATAAATATAAGAAGATCCATCGTAATGCTCTTTTTTTAAGAGAGGTGATAAGAAAAATCATTCAAGAACGACGGCAGTGCCGTACACATAAAGCTCCGCGGCGCCTTGAGTGATGGAGGAAGTAGAGAAGCGAACATTGATAACAGCATTTGCGCCAATGGATTTGGCTTGCTGCACCATTCTCTGAGTGGCTTCTTCCCGCGATTCTTGAAGTAGTTCGGTATAGCCTTTCAATTCGCCGCCGACAATATTTTTTAGACCGGCCATGAAATCTCGGCCGACGTGTTTGGCACGCACGGTACTGCCTTGTACGAGACCAAGATGTTTGACGATGCGACGACCCGGAACGATCTCGATATTGCTTATTAAAATAGAATCCATGGTTATTTTCCTGGGAGATTAAAGAAACAGGCAAGAGTATAGAATAAATGAGTATTCAATGTGCTTGCAAGGCAGTAAGGTCGTGCTCGTTTGCATTGATGATGGATACCCGTGCGAATTGCCCTGGTTCGAGCGTTTCGCCGTCAACGATATGCACTACGCCGTCGATGTCGGGCGCGTCGGCTTTGCTGCGGGCGATGGCGATAACGTTGCGTTCACCGCTCTCGTTTTCGGTTTCGGCAAGGTGATCGACCAATACCACCAGTGTTTGTCCGATTTTGGCTTGTAAGCGTTGTGCGCTGATGCGCGCTTGTTTCATCATGAAGCGCTCGCGTCGTGCTTCCTTGACAGCTTCGGGAATGGGGTTGGGAAACGCATTGGCACGCGCGCCATCTACTGGGGAATAGGCGAATGCGCCGACACGATCAAGCCGTGCCGCGTCGAGGAAATCAAGCAGTTCTTCAAATTCTTTTTCGGTTTCGCCGGGGAAGCCGACGATGAAGGTGCTGCGCAGCGTTAATTGCGGAAGCGCTTTTCGCCATTGCTGAATACGATCGAGCACTTTTTCCGGTGCCGCCGGGCGCTGCATCGCTTTCAGAATACGCGGGTTGGCGTGTTGCAAGGGAATATCAAGATAAGGAATCAATCCGCCGGGTGTATCGGTGGGGCGATTCTGAGTTTTTACCATGAGGTCAATCAGTTCATCAACAGCAGGATACGGATAAACATAGTGCAAACGTATCCAGGCGTTGTACGTGCTGCCGAGCTGATCAAGCTCGCGTACCAGGGACGCGATGCGGGTTTTGATCGGCCGCCCGTCGAAAAAACCGGTACGGTAACGAATGTCAAGGCCGTAGGCGGCGGTGTCTTGCGAAACGACCAGCAATTCACGGACTCCGGCCTTGAGCAGTTTTTCCGCCTCGTTCAGCACATCGCCAATGGGATACGATACCAACGCGCCGCGCAGATTGGGGATGATGCAGAAAGTACAGTGGTGGTTGCAGCCTTCCGAGATTTTCAGATAGGCGTAATGACGCGGTGTGAGTTTGATGCCTTGTGGTGGGATCAGATCGGCAAAAGGTTCATGCGGGCGAGGTAGGTGCCGATGCACAGCATTCAGCACTTCGGCGGTCGCATGCGGACCGGTCACCGCAAGCACTTGCGGATAGCGTTCCTGTACGAATTGCCCGTCGTGGCGCGCACCCAGACAACCGGTGACGATGACTTTACCATTTTGCGCCAATGCTTCAGTGATGGCATCGAGCGATTCTTCGACGGCGGCATTGATGAAACCACAGGTATTGACAATGACAAGGTCGGCATCGTTATACTGCCCGGTAATTTCGTAGCCTTCGGTCTTTAAGCGGCTTAAAATAACCTCCGAATCGACAAGCGCTTTTGGGCAGCCGAGCGAAACGAAACCGATACGAGGATTCAGAGAGAAAGACATAGCCGGGGCAGACAGAAAAGAGAAGAGTGTATATTGTAATTCATTTGTATTTTAGGGTTTCTGACCAATCATCCAAAAGAGCATCCGGGCAAGCATTTTCCGGCTTTAGCCGGTATACTTGAATCCCCGTTTATTCCGGGAATGAATCATATGAATTTCAATACAATATTTTTATCAGATAGAGGTATTTTGTTGGAAGTTTTTTAACGTAAACCTGCGTTTGATCAAGCATCCAATTGGTTTGAGATCAGCTTAAGTTGAGGAGATACGATGAAGGCGTTTATATTCAAAGCAGCCGCTTTTTTTTGCGGGCTTTTGGCCACAACGATGACATTCGCGCAAACGACACAAACAATCAAAATGGCCGTACCGACAGCATTAACCGGGCCGGTTGCGCAGTATGGCGATATGCATCGCGCAGGTGTTCGCCTTGCCGTTGAGCAAGTCAATGAGGCCGGCGGTATTTTAGGTAAAAAAATCGAGCTCGTTGAGCTTGACGATGCGTGCGAGCCGAAGCAATCCCCGGCGGTGGCCAACAAGGTGGTGAATGATGGCATTAAATTTGTGCTTGGGCATTTATGCTCCGGCGCGTTTAAGCCGGCCGCACAGATTTACAATGAAAACGATGTGTTGATGGTGACGTCCACGGCAACGACGGATGAGTTAAGCACTTATGGCTATAAATTATTCTTTCGCACCATCGGCAAAGACGGCCAACAAGGTCCGGCGGCAGGAGAATATATTGTCAAGAAGGCAAAGCCGAAAAAGTTGGCGATCATTCATGATAAACAGACTTATGGGCAGGGTGTTGCCACGCAGGTGCGTAAAACGGTTGAGTCGCTGGGCATGAAGCCGACGATATTTGAGGCGATCAACCGCGGCGATACCGACTATTCGGCGATGATTACCAAGATGAAGCAGGAGGGTATCGATTTTGTTTATTACGGCGGTTATCATCCGGAATTGATCGTACTATTAAAACAAGCGAAAGACTTGGCACTGAACGCGACTTGGATGGGGCCGGAAGGCGCTGCGGTGCCGGATGTAAAGGGCGAGTCGGCGGAGGGCTTGTTGGTTACGTTACCGCCGGATTTTTCAAAAGAACCGACCAACGCAAAAATTACAGAAGCGTTCAAGGCAAAAAATCAGGACCCGTCGGGCGCATTCATGATGACTTCGTATGCCGCGGTTCAGGTGTTGACGGATGCCATCAAGGGTGCGAACAGCGAAGACCCATTTAAAGTTGCCGATTATCTGCATCACAATAAGTTCAAGACGGTTCTTGGCGAAATCGAATTTACGCCGCAAGGCGACTGGTCAACGGCGCGTTTTGATATTTTTGTCTGGCACAAGGATGCGACCAAGACGCTTGCGCCGTAACCGTAAAACAGGCAAGTAGAAAAAGCTGATATCGGCCCGGAGGATGCGTTGGATTTTCCGCAGTTTTTGCAACAACTGATTAACGGCCTGAGTCTGGGCGCGATCTATGCGTTGATCGCCATCGGCTATACGATGGTGTACGGCATTATCGGCATGATTAATTTTGCGCACGGTGAAATCTATATGATTGGCGCTTACATCGGGCTCATCACCATCACGGCGATTGGCACGATGTTCGGCTGTCCGGCATGGCTGTTGATTGTTTCCGCACTGGCTATGGCGATTTTGGTCACCTGTTGCTACGGTTGGGCGGTTGAGCGTTTTGCCTATCGCCCGTTGCGCGGAAGTCCGCGCCTGGTGCCGCTGATTTCAGCGATCGGCATGTCGATATTTTTGCAGAACTATATTGCGGTATTGCAAACCACGCGCGACCTTTCCGTTCCGGAGCTGATTACAGGGCATTTATTTTCGTTCACGATGGATGGCTTTAATGTCAGCATGTCCAATTCCCGGGCACTGATTTTGATCGTTACCATTGCGTTGATGGCAACGGTAACGATCTACATCCGCAGTACGCGTATGGGACGCGCTTGCCGTGCCTGTTCTCAGGATATTCGAATGGCGGGCTTGCTCGGCATCGATGTGAACAAAGTCATTTCGTTTACATTCATTGTCGGCGCGTTTTTGGCGGCGGTCGGTGGTGTGTTAATCGGTCTATCGATCAACAAAATCAATCCGTTTATCGGCTTCGTTGCCGGGATCAAGGCGTTTACGGCCGCGGTCATTGGCGGAATTGGCAGTATTCCCGGCGCGATGCTGGGCGGTGCGTTGCTTGGGCTGATTGAAACTTTTGCTTCGGCATTCTTGCCGACCGAATACAAAGATATTGTCGCGTTCAGTCTGCTGATCCTGATCCTGCTTATCCGGCCTTCCGGTCTTCTTGGTCGTCCGGAAGTGGAGAAAGTGTGATGCGGGGTGAAACCGGCATGCATGTCGTTGTTAAAGATGCCGTGATCGCGGCGTTGGTGACGGCGCTTTTGACAATCCCGCTGATCGGCCTGCGCCTTAATGTTGAAAGTACCGGTTTGGTATTGCGGACAGAAATGTTTTGGCCGCTCACAGCAATCCTTGTGGTGTTTTTTGGCCGGCTGATATTGCCTTTCATCCGTCGCCCGACATTGCCGGTGAAAATTCCGACGGAAAAGATTATTCCCAAAATAGCCGAATATCGAAAAGTCTGGTTGGGCGCATTGCTTGTCTTCGCCGTTACGTTACCGTTTACGCCGCCGGGCGGCTCAATGCTGACGGGGCTGACCATGGCGATGATTTATATGTTGCTGGCGCTGGGGCTGAATATTGTTGTTGGTTATGCGGGCTTGCTGGATTTGGGGCACGCCGCGTTTTACGCGATAGGCGCTTATACGTATGCGCTTCTCAACCAATATTATGGTTTATCATTTTGGCAGGCATTGCCGTTGGCGGGTATTGCGGCCGGTTTTTTCGGTATTGTGCTTGGTTTCCCCGTATTGCGTTTGCGCGGTGATTACCTGGCCATCGTGACGCTTGGTTTTGGCGAAATTGTTCGCTTATTGCTCAATAACTGGGATTCATTAACGGGCGGGCCGGATGGTATTACCAATATCAGCAAGCCGACATTATTCGGTTGGGAGATTACTCGCCGCGCGCGTGGCGAAGGTGAAACGCTTTGGCAGTTTCTGGGCGTTGATTTCGTCAACACGTATCAGTTGATCGCGCTTTATTTCATTGGGTTGCTTTTGGTTGTGGTGGCGGTTATTGTGATCGACCGTTTGTCGAAGATGCCTGTCGGGCGGGCATGGGAGGCATTGCGTGAGGACGAAATCGCTTGCCGTTCGCTCGGCCTCAGCCCGACCATGATCAAGCTGACGGCGTTTTCGCTGGGCAGTATGTTTGCCGGGTTTGCCGGCGCGTTTTACGCTGCTTATCTGGGGTCGGTGACGCCGGATTCTTTCGCCTTTATTGAGTCGGCCATTATTCTCTCGATAGTCGTACTCGGCGGCATGGGTTCGCAGCGTGGTGTCTTGCTGGCGGCGTTGACTTTAACGTTGTTGCCGGAGTTTGCCCGCGACTTTGCCGAATATCGAATGCTGATATTTGGTTTGGTCATGGTATTGATGATGATCTGGCGTCCGCAGGGTTTGTGGCCCGCGTCACGTCGTCGCGTGGAACTTCCGACATCATGATAACGGCGGACGAGACAATATTGACGTCGGCACGGGAAAACCGGCCGACCATGTTGAGCGTACATAATCTGCAAATGCGTTTTGGCGGGTTATCGGCTGTTGACGGTATTAACTTTCATGTTAAAGAAAAAGAAATTTTTGCCATTATCGGACCGAATGGCGCTGGTAAGACGACGGTGTTTAATTGCATCAGCGGTTTTTATAAGCCGAGCAAAGGGGAAATAGTCTACGGAGGGAATGATATTGCCGGGCAACCAAGCCATAAACTGGCTCGAAAAGGCATCGTACGTACATTTCAGAACGTGCGCCTTTTCCGTAATATGACTGTGGTTGAAAACCTTTTGGTGGCGCAGCATGCGCAATTGAACACCAATTTGTTATCCGGGTTGTTCAATACTTCTCGATACCGTGTTTCTGAGCAAGCGGCATTATCGCGGGCGACGTTCTGGTTGAATAAAGTACGTTTGCGCGATGTCGCTAACCGTGAGGCGGGAAACCTTTCTTATGGGCAGCAGCGCCGTCTGGAAATTGCCCGCTGTATGATTACACATCCAAAGCTATTATTGCTTGATGAGCCGGCGGCCGGGCTGAACCCGCAGGAGACCGTTGCGCTTGATGTATTGATCCGTGACCTGAGAGAAACCTGTGGGGTCACTATTTTGCTGATCGAACACGATATGCGGCTGGTCATGGAAATTTCGGATTGTATTCTGGTGATGGAGTATGGTCAGCCGATTGCGGAAGGCACGCCGGAGGAGGTAAAAAACAACCCACGGGTGATCCAGGCTTATCTGGGGGCGGCCGATGAGTGATGTGCTGTTGCGCACTGAAAATTTGCACACGCGTTATGGAAAGATTGAGGCGTTGCACGGCGTTTCGCTGGAAGTCAGGCGCGGGGAGATTGTCACTCTGATCGGCGCCAACGGCGCCGGAAAAACCACCTTGTTGATGACCATATGCGGATCGCCGCATGCCAGCGCCGGGAAGATTTGGTTTCAGGGCGACGAGATCACGCATATGCCCACGCACAAGATTATGCAAAGCGGTATTGCCGTTGCTCCCGAGGGACGACGCGTCTTTCCCACGCTGACCGTTCTTGAAAATCTGCAAATGGGCGCATTTTTTGAAAGCCGTGATCAGATGGCGAGCGCGCTCGACCGAGTGTTTGAGCTTTTTCCGCGTTTAAAAGAAAGAATATCGCAGCGCGGCGGCACCATGTCCGGTGGCGAGCAACAGATGTTGGCGATCGGACGGGCGTTGATGAGTCGACCGAAATTGCTTTTGCTTGACGAGCCTTCATTGGGATTGGCGCCGATGATCATCAATCAGATTTTCAAAATTATCGATGAAATCCGCAACGATGGCGTTGCCGTGTTTCTGGTCGAACAAAATGCGCATAAGGCGCTGGCACTGGCGGATCGCGGTTATGTGCTCGAAAACGGGCGGATCACCCTTGTCGGCGATGGGAAATTGTTGTTGCATGATCCGGAAATCCGGCGCGCGTATCTTGGGGGCTGATTATTTTTCTTGAAACTGGTTTACAGGGCGGCATCAACTTTCGCGCGTTCGACGGCTATGAAATGGCCGATGGGCGGCGTATTCGCCCCAACATGCTGTTTCGTTCCGGCGCGCTTGCACAGCTGACGCAACAGGATATTGATACCGTATCTTCGCTTCCGGTGTCGCATGTGCTCGACTACCGTGATGTCAAAGAGGCGATGATGCGGCCCGACACGCTTTGGCCGGGTATTTTTTACGAATGCATTCCGGCAAATCCCAGCGAAAGCATGAGCGTTACGCCGAGCCGGTTATTGTCTTATACGCAAGACGCCCGGGAAGCATATAATTTTATGCACGACCTTTATCGCGCCTTACCGTTTCGGAACAAGGCATACCAGCGTCTCGTTGGCTGGCTTCAGTGTCCCGAAGTGACCGGCATTATTCAACATTGCGCAATCGGCAAAGATCGCACCGGCATCGGTAGCGCTGTTTTGCTGATGATTCTGGGCGCGTCAAGAAATACCGTTATTCATGATTATTTAAAAACTGAAACAGCGTTGGCGATATATCGTACGCGGATGATGGCGCTGTGGAGTGAAGGACACAGCGAAGAAGAGAGGCAGGCAATGGATTGCCTGTTTTCGGCCAATAAGGATTTTATCGAGACTGCGCTGGATGCCATCGATGAGCGCTATGGCGATATCGAATATTATTTGAAGGAAGAATTCGATTTAAACGAAAAAATGCTTGCCGATATTCGTGCCCGTTATCTGGCTTAAAGCAACTGAATGAAAAGGCAGAAAAAACGCCCGCATCAAACGGGCGTTTTTATTGTGAAGCAAAAAACAAAATTATTCGCTTTTATTCACAGTAAGTGTCCTCTGAACGCCATCAACATTATAGGAAAATGTTGCGGCTTTCGCTGACGTAAAAGTGAGGGTGGCCGTGCCGACTTTTGTATTCTTCACGTCACCGCTACTGGTTGTCGGCCCCCAAGGGGTTCCCGTATATTGATAAACATCGGCCGAAAGCGAATCCTTTTTCGTCCAGTCGCCCTGGAACAAAAGCCAGCGAGGCTTCCGGTTTTATCATAGGCGTACCAGGCAACGTAGAGATAAGGCTTTCTTCCATTGGTGTAAGAGTATTGATCAATGGTGAGCCCCCAACCGCCTTCGCCACGTCCGTACCACAGGCCGCGATAGTTATGGCTCGGTTCAAGATTGGCGTTTGTGGTTTCCGGCGACAGATGGGGCTTGATGCTTGACCAGACACGGTTCAAGCTGGAATAGCAATCAGCGTTACCATTCCGATAGGATTGTCCAGTGTTGCTGCATCCTGCCCTTCCGCCCATGAGACCACCGCGTAGTTGATACGTGCCGCTTGATAAGGTAAACAATCCGGAGCCGCTGCTGCCGCCTTCGGTAGTGCCTTGCTGCCAACTGACGAGGTCAAGCGTGGCCATATTCACAGTATCATCAGTGAGAAGGGTATTACAGGTAACGCCTTCGCTTCTGCCCACGCTCACTTTTTTGATATCGCCGTTGGGATGGTGAATACCGATGATGCCGCCGGAAGAGAGCGCTGCCGAATTCCAGGCTGCAAATACAGCCCCGCTGGGGGGTGCATTGTTCAGCCTTAAAAGCAGGGTGTCGGCGGCATTGTTGACGTGAAGAAGCGTTGCGCCGCCGCTTAGTTGTTGTCTAGTACTTACCGAAGTGCTGTTGCATGATGAAGATTCGTCAAACCAGTAAGTGTTTAGCGTATTGGCCGCGGCTTGGGTGTTAATGCAATGCGCAGCACTCCAGAAATAAGGCGTATAGTCCTGTTTGGCATTGTTTAAGAGCGTACCGGTGCAGGTATAGGTTGACCCGCCTTCGGAAAAGACCATTCTGGCGACCGCTTTGGTTGCTCTTTGAAAAGCCGCACCGAGCTCGCTATATTTGCAGGCGACATTGATCTCACAATAATCGGAAGCTTTTTGCACCTTACTGGTATCAAAGCCATCCAAGGAGGAAATGAAAATATGTGACACCGCATCAATATCGAAGCCAATGTCGTTTATATTGTTTCCGGCGGGAACAAAAATTTCGATGGTCTGGGTTTCTCCATCGGTCATCGGCGTCCAGTAGGTGTCGTTATCGCTGCGCAAGTTGAATACTTCCTGTCCGGAAATCATACCGACAATATTTTCGGGATTGGCCGAGCCGGAAAAGCGCAGTTCGGCATTGGCCGGAAGGCGGTTGGTTTTCAGACCGACGCGCAACGCCGCCGCTTCGGGCGAGGTGACGCTCAGATAAGCAACACTTCCGCCGTCGATTTTTTGCCAAATCAGTATCGGTTGTGTTTTGTTTTCGGCTTCTGTTGAAAAGAAACGGTTGACGCCGATCTGCAACGGCGTGGCGCGTAAGGTTTTTTCTTTGGGAGCATTGGCCTCTTGCACTTTTTCAAGACGGTCGGGCGGCAGCGTCGAGAAGCGGACATTTCCGCTTTGTGACGCGGATTTTTCCACCGTCGCAGGAACGTCGCCACGCCATACTACGGGTGCGGGCGCTTCAGCGGCGATGTATTCCAAGCCACCGATACTTCTTAACCCGTCCTCCGCCAGTGCGGACAGCGTGCCGACGAAAAATGACAGCAAGGCAACAGTAAAATAGCGAAAGTGTTTCATGATAATCCTTTCAATTGGTTCGACCGATAAAGAGTTTATTTTTTACTTGGCTAAAAACTCGCCGGAACCGCAATCGATATGGCGAATCGGGTAAATCACTTGATGCGGTTTGCCGTTATGCGTGCCTTCTATATGGATATACAACCAGCCTCCCGATGCATGGCGGTAGACAATGGTTTGCGGGAAAGCGTCCGCAACGTTACTGAAGGTAAAAATAGTGTCTTTATCTTCAGTCGTTTCGCCGGCGAGTTTGAAACGAAACTCTTTTTGCTCCGGAATCGCGATCACGTAATAAACATCTTCGCCATCGACTTCCATGCGCAAGAACTGATAATCCTGTGTCTTTCCGTCGAACACAGTGTGACTCGCACCCAGCAACATATTGCCACGCAATGGCAGCCAATGCTCGCGGTATTCACGCTGGTTGACGCTGCCTTTCCAACAACCTTCAAGCCAGGAAAAGGGTTTTAACGGTCCGGCCGGTTGCTCTTTGTCGCTAACAGCGGCTTGGGCATCGGTATCCGTGGCGGCAGGCGGGTGTGTCGGCAAAGCGCCGTCTTCTTTGCGGGTGTTTGTCGGGACGCAGGCGGCCAAGGCGCCGACAGTGAAAAGGACGATGACGGTTTTGGTGAAATAATGCATGTGTTTCCTCAAGTTTTTGGTTACGTTGTTTTTTGGCGGAAATAAATAAAAAACGCGGCACAATCAAGTCGGCCGCGTTTCATGCGTATCCGATTGACGAAGTGTATCGCAATCGGAATATCAAATACAACGTCAAAAAGTGTAGATCATTTGCATAGAAGCAACCGTCGCGTAATTTTCGTAGTAACCGTCAAGCCGGCCGTTTAAATTGGGGTTTCCGGCGTGGTCAAGAATTTTCTTATCGTTGGCGTGAAGGTAGGCAAAACCGAAATCGATTTTCATGTTTTTATTGAGCGCATATTGACCACCCAGCGCCAACCAGAGGCGATGGGCGTCGGGCAATCGTGGCGTACGGTATCCTTCCTGTACCGGCGACTGATCATAGGCCATGCCGAAACGCCCCAGCCAACGGTCATTGAACTGATAGTTGGTGCCGAGGGCTACCCGCCAGGTGTTACGGAATTTTTCGGGCGTGTTTTGCAAAATAGCGCCGTCAACGCGCTCAAAGGTCAGGTATTGGATCGACGACCACTCCGTCCATTGCACATCCGCCATCAGGCCGAGCCTGGGGGTTGCCTGATGGTATGCGGAAATATTGGCGACCGCCGGCAAGGTGATTTCGGCGCGGACTTTCCCGTCGTATAACTGTCGATTGACCATTTGTCCTAAACTGCGGACAACTTGCTGTAACTCACCGGGAACACCGCTTAAATCCGGGTGCGCAAAGCGTACCGTGCCCTCAACTTTTTGTTTCACTTTAGAGCGGTAGGCAATGCCCATACGGGTGTTTTCATTGGGCTCG
>DBDN01000044.1:0-253 GCA_002293615.1 Betaproteobacteria bacterium UBA931
TGATCGCGATCATTGGCTACTTTGTTTATCGTCGCCGGCAATCGGAATACGAGGCGATTGACAGCATGTTCGGCGCCACAACGACAGCAGATGGCGTTGGCACGGTGACCAGTTCGGGTTCGACATTCAGTGCGACTTCCACAGCGGCAGTGCCACCAATGGGGGCTGGCGCGGTGGCGGCACCTGCCGGAGCTTCCAATACCGCGGGCAGCAACTCGATCTTGAGTGAATTCAGCCGTGAAGGCTTGGGCAG
>DBDN01000044.1:321-25178 GCA_002293615.1 Betaproteobacteria bacterium UBA931
TGATCGACAGGATGTCGCCGTAAAACTCTTGGAAGTTTTGGCGGAGCAAAAGAAAACGCAAGAATTTGAAGCGGAGGCGGATAAACTTTATTCACTGTCCGGCGGACGGGGCGAATACTGGCAGCACGCTGCTGACATCGGTCGGCGTCTGATGCCGAACAACCCGCGTTTTACCGCAGTTGCCGCCAAGGAAGTACCGGACATCAATGATTTTATGGACTCGGTAACAGCCCGTACAGCGACCAAAACGGCAGCTTCTACGCCAGCCGAACCGTTAGGTTTTGGCGCGGCGGCGTCTCTTGATCCGCGCGCGTTTTCGCCAATGGAGTCGGCGTCCGTGGCTGAAGCGATTGCCCGTGCCGCAAGTGAGAAAATGAACCAGGAGACGTCACCGCCAAGTAGCGTGAGCGGTAGTAGTTCCGGGCAGCAGACAGGTGAGGATTTCTCGTTTGATTTTGATACGCCGTCGCAGCAGGGGCAACAGGAGGATCTGGGCGTTAACCTTGATCTTGAAGAATTAAGCCGTTTCCGCAATTTTGGTAAGGCAGAAGAGCAGGTGGATTTGGGCGGTACGACCCTGCCGGGCGCGACGACTACACGTCCGTCCGTCACCACACAGACGCCGCCAGTCACCACGGCACCGACCTTTACGCAAGGGCAGGTTTCCAATCTGCAATCCATGAATATTGACGATACCAGCCTGTCGTTAGATGAAAGTATCCTTGATGACCAAAGTATTATTGATGATCGGGGAGTGCCGTTGGGCTATGATGGACAATGGCAGGACGTTGCGACCAAACTTGATTTGGCGCGCGCCTATCAGGCAACGGGCGATATTGAAGCATGCCGCGATATTCTTCAGGAGGTGCTCAAAGAAGGCGATGAGCAGCAAAAATCCGAAGCGCACGCTATTTTGGAAAAATTGTAATATCTGTTTAATATTGAAGCCAAAGTATATCTCCATTGCGGGCAACCATCCGGTTGCCCGTTTTTTTACCGCCGACGGTACAATGTCGACAATGCCTTCCAACATTTTGCCCGCCGGTCGCTTTGCTCTCGTGCTCGAATATTTTGGCGCGCCGTATTGTGGTTGGCAGACGCAAGATGGGCAGCGATCGGGAAAGGTCAGTATTCAACAAAAATTGGAGTATGCGCTTACTCAAATTGCGGGTGCTCCTGTTCAAGCGATAGTCTCAGGCCGTACTGACGCGGGCGTACATGCCACCGCGCAGGTATGCCATGCCGATGTTCCGACGGCGCGACCATTGTCAGCGTGGGTGCGTGGTGTCAATGCGCACTTGCCAAAGGATATTGCCGTACTCAACGCTTATCCGGTGGACGAGGGTTTTCACGCCCGTTTTTCGGCGGCAACACGGCATTACACGTACTGGATTGAAAATCGGCCGCAAAGAAGCGGGTTGTTAAGCGGACGCGTTGGCTGGCATCATCATTGGCTGGATGCGGCACGGATGCATGAAGCTGCTTTGGCATTATTGGGCACGCATGATTTTTCATCGTTTCGAGCGGCAGAATGCCAGGCGAAAACGCCAATACGTACCATCACTGAAATTTCGATAGTTCGCGACGGCGATTTCATCTGCTGTACATTGTCCGGCAACGCATTTCTTTACCACATGGTGCGCAATATTGTCGGTGCGCTGCTCTGGATAGGTACCGGGAAAAGACCGGTGACGTGGATGGTAGAGATCCTGCATCGCCAAAACCGCACACTTGCCGCGCCGACATTTTCTGCCGAGGGGCTTTATTTCTGTGGTGCGGATTATGATAAGGCGTTCAATTTACCGTCTATTCGCCGTATGCCGCAATTTGGTCTTTCTTATATGAACAGTGCGGCGGGTTCGCCGCACAATAAACAGGTCGGTGTAAAATAAACGGCAGTTTATTTTAAACTTTGGCGTCGTGCCGGACAGCGCTAAAAAAAGGAGACAGCATGAGTAGTAGCTGGTTGCAAAAACTACTTCCGCCCCGTATCAACAAAGCCACAGGCGAGCGTAAGGGCGTTCCTGAAGGGCTGTGGATGAAATGCCCCTCTTGTGAAGCGGTGCTTTACAAATCTGATATCGAAGGCAATCTAAACGTTTGCCCAAAGTGCGATTACCATGATCGTGTTTCCGCGCGGGATCGCATCGGGCAATTACTTGACGACGAAGAGCGCTACGAAATAGGCGCCAATGTTACGCCGACGGACAGCCTTAAATTTGTGGACAGTAAAAAATACCCGGATCGTCTTGTTGCCGCACGCAAGGCTACGCATGAAACCGACGCGCTGGTTGTTGTGCGCGGCGCTATACACGGCGAGCCGTTGGTGCTCGCGGTCTTCGAATTCAATTTTATGGGCGGTTCCATGGGGGCCGTTGTTGGCGAACGCTTTGTACGCGGTGTGCGGGCGGCAATTGAACACAATGTTCCTTTTGTGTGCATTTCGGCTTCCGGCGGCGCGCGCATGCAAGAAGGTGTGGGGTCATTGTTTCAGATGGCGAAAACTACCGCAGCGCTGCAGGATTTAAGCAAGAAAAAACTGCCGTTTATTTCGTTGTTAACCGATCCGACAATGGGTGGTGTTTCGGCAAGTTTTGCTTTTGTCGCCGATATTGTGTTGGCCGAACCGAATGCCTTGATTGGTTTTGCCGGGCCACGTGTTATCGAGCAAACCGTGCGTGAGAAACTTCCGGAAGGTTTTCAGCGAGCGGAGTTTCTGCTTGAGAAAGGCGCGCTGGATGGTATTGTGGATCGCCGCCAACTGCGGCGCGAATTGGCGCAACTTCTGGCGCTATTTATGCGTCATGCGCAGCCTGTGGATACGCTGGCGTGTGCGACGACGAATACCGAGAAAAAATAAGCGAATTTCTGCATGATTTTTCCCGCCTCGCTTGATGCGTGGCTCAAACGAATCGAGCAGCGCCATCCGCAGCATCATATAGCGCTTGGTCTGGATCGCATTCGCACAGTCTATCGACGATTGGATATTGCGCCAAAATGCTCGGTGGCGATAGTCACGGGCACTAATGGCAAGGGTTCAACGAGCGCAATGATCGCCGCTATTTTAAAAGCGGGCGGTTATCGTGCCGGGCTTTATATGTCGCCGCATCTCATGCGCTATAACGAACGGGTGTGTATCAACGGTGTTGAGGTTTCCGATTGCGCATTGTGTGAAGCATTTGCGGCGGTTGAGGTTGCGCGCAGTCAAAAGCCTGAAATTGATCTTACTTATTTTGAGTTTGGTACGCTGGCGGCTTTCTGGATTTTTGCCCGCGCCAATTTGGATGCTTGGGTACTGGAAGTCGGGCTTGGCGGGCGTTTTGACGCGGTTAATTTGATCGATGCCGACGTTGCCGTTGTTACTGCCATTGATATCGACCACACCAATTTTCTCGGTGACAATCGTGACAGCATCGGCTTTGAAAAAGCAGGTATTGCTCGTACCGGACGACCGCTTGTTTGCGGCGACAAAAAACCGCCGCCGGCGTTTATCCAAGCGGTCAATGAAATTGGGGCAAGAGTGCTTTATTTGGGCCAGGGTTTCGGGGTTGAGGAAAGCCTGGGTGAGAAAGACTATTGGCGCTTCTGGCGACAAACGGATCATGGCCGCCAGCAAGAGAAGCGGGCATTGCCGGCGTTGCCCGGTTGCCATCAGCTTGATAACGCGGCGATGGCGTTGGCGGCACTTACGGCGTTATCGGATTTTTCGCTAACGGATCAAGTATTTAACCAGGGGCTGCGCTTGGTTTCTTTGCAAGGGCGATTGCAGATCGTTCGCGACGCACCGTTGATTTTGTGTGATGTCGCGCATAATCCGCATGCGGCGCGGGCGCTAAATACGTTTTTTCGACGCTTCCCGAAAGAGGGGAAGACAACAGCGCTTTTTGCGATGCTTGCCGACAAGGATATCGAAGGTGTGGTACGTTGTATGTGCGGTGTGGTTGATCAATGGTGGCTGGCCCCTTTGCCGGGGCCGCGTGGTGCGGATACGGCACGTTTGCGCCGGGCATTGGCCGCCAACCATATCGGCGCTGAAAAGATACGCGAGTTTCCAGATGTCGCTTCGGCATGTCGCGAGGCGGATGCACTTTTGCGTAAGACTGATAAAATGCTCATTTTTGGTTCATTCATAACAGTCAGCGAGGCGTTGCGTTATTACGAAACGCCAAGCGGCCAGTGAGGAAGATATGACTGACGACACTCTTCGGGAAGCAGCAGCGGTTGATACAATGCGCCGCCGAGGACGGCGGCGACTGGTAGGCGCGATTGTGTTGGCGCTNNCGTTCCGGTGTTGCTGCAAAAAGCGCCGGAACCGCTGGGTGAGGAAATCGAAATTACCATTCCTTCCCCGGAAACCACGGTATTACCGCAAACGCCGGCGGAGGCCGTACCGTCTGTCACTGTGCCATTGCCGGAAGGGGCGACAGTACCGGAAGAAATGCCAGTGGAGACCACGCCGCCAACAATGCCGGCAATATCAGCACTGCCGGAAGAAATACCTTCTACGACGGCATCGCAGGCAGCACAAACGCCCGCGCCTGAAAAAAACGCATTGCCAAAGGCCGTTGCTTTGCAAGATGGCACTTTTTCCGTACAGCTTGGCGCGTATACCGACGATAAAGGCGCAAACTCAATGGTCAATCGCTTGAAACGTGCCGGTTATTCCGCATATGCCGAGCCCAACATGACGCGTTCGCAAATGGTGTGGCGCGTTCGTGTCGGCCCGTTCAAAAATCGCGATGACGCCAATATAGTGCTCACGCAATTGAAAAAAGAGGGGCGTGATGGTCAGGTGGTTCCGGCACGTTGATCGTGCCAACTTTAAGCAAAGTGCCGAGTATGTATGATGCCCGAAGTGAGTTGGTCAGCCGTTGATATCGGCATCGTTCTGATTATTTTGGTTTCCGCTGTTTTCGCGACTTGGCATGGGATAGTTCGTTCGTTGTTTGCGTTGCTGGCGTGCGTGACAGCATTGGCGGCAGCGTTTTTGTTCACCGTTCCGGCGGCGGCGATTATCCCGTTTTTCAATCGCTATCCACTGTTGTCTACGTTGATTTCATTTATTGTGATTTTTATCGGTGTGCTTGCCGTAGTCGGTATTCCCGGCAGTTTGATTGCGCGGTTGATGAAAGTAACCGGAATGAAATTTCTTGACCACAGTATGGGCTTGTTTTTTGGTATTTTGCGTGGTTTCGTGATTATCCTTGCATTGTTGTGGCTGGGGGAANNATGATTCAAAATCGTGTTGGAAAAAGAGCCGTCTCAATTATTGCCATATTTTTCGCAAGCCATAGAAATCATTAAGCCGTTACTTTCCGATTTTTCATTGCCAGGATAATAATGACGGAAACGATTATGGCCCGTTTTTTTTGAAATACGCTTGGAAAGGCTCTTATCATGTGCGGAATAGTTGGTGTCGTTGCTCATCAGCCGGTCAATCAGGTACTCTACGATGCATTGCTTCTGCTTCAGCATAGCGGGCAGGATGCGGCGGGTATCGTTACCGAAAAGGATTCGCTGTTCTATACGCATAAGGCGTCGGGATTGGTGCAAAATGTCTTTCACACCCGCCATATGCGTGAATTACGTGGCAACATGGGCGTTGGCCATTGTCGTTATCCGACCGCAGGTTGTGCATTCAGCGAACAGGAGGTACAGCCTTTTTACGTTAATGCGCCTTTCGGTATTGTCTTTGCCCATAACGGCAATCTTACAAACAGCGAAGAATTGCGCGAAACATTGTTTAAAACCGGATTGCGTCATCTCAATACCCGCAGCGACAGTGAAATATTATTAAATACATTTGCTCTTGCGTTGAACAATATCGTCCGTGAAACCGAAACGCTGAGCCCTGATGCGATCTTTCAGGCAGCCGATCATGTGCATCAGCGTTGTCGTGGCGCTTATGCGGTAGTGGCGATGATTGCCGGTCATGGGCTACTGGCTTTCCGCGATCCTTATGGGATTCGCCCGCTGATTTTCGGTAAGCATGAAACGGCGGAGGGCACGGAGTGGATGGTGGCGTCGGAATCTGTTGCGCTTGAAGCAATGGGTTTTGAAGTGGTGCGTGATGTTGCGCCGGGCGAAACGCTGTTCATCAATCGTGATGGAAAATTGACAACGCATCAATATCAGGAAAAAGCGCGCTTGCTGCCTTGTATTTTTGAGTATGTCTATTTGGCGCGACCGGATTCAACGCTTGACGGCGCGCTGGTCTATGACGCAAGAGTGCGCATGGGAGGCAAGCTTGCTGAAAAAATCAAGCGTACGGCGATGTTTAACGATATTGACGTGGTGGTCCCAATTCCCGACTCCAGTCGTCCTGCGGCGATGGAATTGGCACGGGTTCTGGATATCCCGTATCGTGAAGGCTTTGTCAAAAACCGTTATGTCGGCCGTACGTTCATTATGCCGGGGCAGGCATTGCGCAAGAAAAGCGTACGGCAGAAATTAAATCCGGTAAAAATGGAATTTAAAGATAAAACGGTATTGCTTGTTGATGACTCAATCGTGCGCGGCACAACTTCCAAGGAAATTGTCCAGATGGCGCGAGACGCGGGCGCTCGTAAAGTCTATTTTGCGTCGGCCAGCCCGCCGGTGCGCTTTTCCAATGTGTATGGCATCGATATGCCGCGCGCCGATGATCTGGTGGCACATCGGCACAACGATGATGAGGTCGCCCGTATTATTGGTGCTGATGCGCTGGTTTATCAGGATCTTGATGCGCTGGAAGATGCTGTGCGCGAAGCATCGGAAAACCAATTGCAGGAATTCGAAACGTCCTGCTTTTCCGGAAAGTATGTGACAGGCGATATTGACGCTACTTATCTTGCTTGGCTTTCTCAAGAGCGAAATGAAATAATTGTCTCTCATGAAAACTAATATTTCTTATGCGCGAAGAGCATAAGAAAGAGTAATTGTGCATAAATCAATTGCAATGCCGTCGAGTTTTTTTGAATGGAAATCAACAGCATGGTATGAGTGCTCGACAGCGCGTGACAAAAAATTTTTGCGAGTTCTTATCGGAAAGTAATATTAAGTTCACGTGATAACGTGATTTTTTTGACGGTATATTTTCTATTGTATAAAGCAAAAAAAGTGCACAATTAGAAAATTGATTCTTATCAAATCTTCTTTCCCTTCCTTTAAGTAAGGTTATGGACGGTTGTAACACAAAAGGAAAGAAAGATGTCTGAAATTATAAAACAAAAGCATAGTGCGAGCCGCCGGAATTTTTTAACCGGCAGCGCTGCGACTGTTGCGGCTACCGGCGTTGGCCTTCCGCTTGGCGTTGCTCACGCGGCAGTATCGGAAGGGGCGAAAAAGCTCGGGCCCGCTCCTGGTGAGGAAATGACTTGGAACGCTTGCCATGTTAACTGTGGTAGCCGTTGTGCGCTGCGCGTTTTTTCTAAAGAAGGCAAGATCGTTCGTATTGAGACCGACAATACCGGCAGCGATATTTTCGGCGATCACCAAGTGGNNCGGTCGTTCAATGCGCAAGCGCATCTACAGTGCCGAGCGTATTCCCTATCCGATGAAGCGTGTCGGTAAACGAGGCGAAGGAAAATTTGAGCGCATCAGTTGGGACGAAGCGCTGGATACCGTGGCTGCTGCATTAAAAAAGACGATAGACCAATATGGGAATGAGGCTGTCCATTTGCTCTACGGCAGCGGTACATATCAATTGATCAACGGTAATCAGAATGCATCCAAACGCCTGCTTAACATGTTAGGCGGTTATCTGGGCGCTTACGGCACTTATTCTTCGGCGCAGATCGGGATGGCTGTCCCGTTTACATATGGCGGTTTGCCGGCCAGCTATATTACCGAAATTGCCAATGCTCATTTACTGGTATCGTTCGGCAATAATTTATCTGTGACGCGCGGTTCGGGCGGCGGCATGTCTTATGAGTTGACTCATGCGCTGGAAACAGGGCGTTTACGCACAATCATGATCGACCCACGCTATAGCGATACCATGCTTGGTAAAGAAAGTGAATGGGTGCCGATTCGCCCTGGAACCGATGCTGCATTGGTCGAAGCGATTGCCTATATTTTGATTACCGAGGATATGGTAGATCAACCATTCCTTGATAAATATTGTGTTGGCTATGATGAAAAAACATTGCCGGAAGGTGCTCCGGAAAACAGCGATTACAAATCATATATTCTAGGCAAGAGTTCGGACAAAACAGCAAAAACACCGGCATGGGCATCGGAAATTACCGGTATTCCCGAAGATATCATCGTCCGCATTGCTCGTGAAATCGGTACGACAAAGCCATGCTACATCACGCAAGGGCTGGGCGTGCAGCGACACGCCAATGGCGAGCAGACCTCTCGCGCTATCCCGATGCTGTCGATCTTGACGGGTAATCTGGGGTTGCCGGGCACCAGCCCGGGAGCACGCGGCGCTGATTCTTCGCTTGGCGAAGCCGGGTTGCCGACGGGAACTAATCCGGTGAAAACGTTGATTTCGTTTTTCTCGTGGAGCGACGCGATTGACCGTGGCACGGAATTAACAGCACTCAAAGACGGGGTGCGTAACAAGGACAAGCTTGATGTGCCGATCAAATTTTTGTGGGTGACGCAGAGCAATACGCTGATCAATCAGCATTCGGATTCAAACGCAACGCACAAAATTTTGCAGGACGACAAGAAGTGTGAGTTTATTCTGGTTGTCGATAACCAAATGACGCCTTCGACACGCTATGCAGATATTTTACTTCCCGATGTCACTAGCTTCGAAATGTGGGATTTGACGGCGGACGGTTATTCTTCCGGTATCCTGAATTTTATGATCAGTGTGCAACCGTCGATCAAACCATTTGAGGAAGCGCGCCCGCTTTACGATGTTTGCTGCGATTTGGCGAAACGCTTCGGTATCGAAAAAGAATATTCCGAAGGGCGCACTACCGAACAGTGGGCGGAATTTCTTTACAACAAAACGCGCGAAAAATATAAAGACCAGTTGCCCGATTACGAAACATTCAAGAAAAAAGGCATGGTGCGCGTCAATACGAATCGCGATAAAGGGATTGGCTTAAAAGCGTTTCGTGACGATCCCGGTGCGAATCCACTGAAAACGCCGTCCGGGAAAATTGAAATTTATTCTGCGCGCCTTGCCGATATCGCCAAGAAATGGACGTTGCCGAAAGGCGATGTGATTACGCCGTTGCCACAGTACGTCGCAACCTGGGAAAGTCATCTTGATCCTAAAACCAAGCAGTTTCCGCTGCAGATGATCGGGCATCATACCAAAGGACGTACGCACAGCACTTATCACAATATTGATTGGTTACGCGAAGTCGTTCCCGATGAAGTCTGGATCAATCCGGTAGACGCTCAGAAACGTAATATTGTAGCTGGCGATAAAGTACATATCTTCAATGAGCGCGGTACGGTCGAAATGGCAGCAAAGGTAACGAACCGAATTATGCCGGGTGTTGTAAGTATTCCACAGGGCGCGTGGTACAAGCCGAACGAAAAAGGTGTGGATGTTGGCGGAAATGTGAATACGCTGACCAGCTTGCGCCCATCGCCACTTGCCAAAGCGAATCCACAACATACCAATCTGGTGGAAGTCAAGAAAGTATCAGGAGACCGGTCATGAAACAATTAGGATTTTTTATCGATACCAATAAATGCACCGGCTGCAAAACTTGTCAGATTTCCTGTAAAGATCTCAAAGATCAGCCGGTAGGCATGAATTTTCGTCGTGTTTACGAATATGCAGGCGGCGGCTGGCGTCAGGAGGGTAAAGCATGGCGCCAGCAAATATTTGCTTATTATGTTTCGGTTGCATGTAATCACTGTACCGATCCGGTCTGTACCAAAGTATGTGAGCCGAAAGCGCTGATGAAACGTGAAGACAATGGGCTGGTCATTCTCGACGAGAGCAAATGCACAGCCTGTATGGCATGTGCCAAAGCTTGTCCGTACGGTGCGCCACAATTTAACGAAGTTAAAAAGAAAATGAACAAATGCGATGGTTGTATTGATCGTATTGCACGAGGCGGCCAGCCGGTGTGCGTTGAATCGTGCACGCAACGAGCGCTTGATTTTGGTGAAATTGATATGTTGAAGAAAAAATATCCCAATGGTCAGCATATTGCGCCATTGCCGGATCCATCTTGGACGCAACCGAATCTTCTGGTGCGTTCTGGAAGAACGGCACGGCCGTTTGGCGATGAGAAAGGCAGCGTGCAAAACCCAAAAGAAGTATAAAAATAAGCGGTTTCTTTTTTTATAACGGGCGACATAACGCGTTGCCCGTTATTTTTAAATCGAACCAGCTTAGTTTCTGGGTATCCAAGGATTCAACCAGGTTTATCGGGAATGGCGTTGAAGTATGTCGGCGATCGATCCTTTCTTCTTTCATGCAAATATGGGGCAAGGAAAAAAGCAAAATGCATTTTGCGCAACTCGGTTTATTCTGGTGTTGAACTTCCGATTGCAGAAACTTGCTGTGTCGGATTATTTCCCGATACAGAACCGGCTGAAAATTTCGCCGAGCAGATCGTCGGCACTGAATGCGCCGGTAATTTGTGCGAGCGCTTCCTGGGCACGACGCAAATGTTCGGCGGCAAGCTCCGGAAGCGGGCGCTCCTGATGCAGCACAGCTTTGGCGTCATTTAATTCTTCAAGGGCGCGAGTCAATGCGGCAACGTGGCGTTCCCGGGCGAGGAAAGTATTTTCGGTTGCCGGTGCGGCATGGACGCACCGAAGCATGAGCGACTCGAGTTCAGGTATGCCCGCGCCGGTTTTGGCGGAGATTAAAACTATTCCGGCGCATATCAATTGATTGTACGAGGTGTTGATATTTTGGCGTGCGGCAGTAAGCGCATCTGCCGACAACAGATCGGTTTTGTTGTACACGAGAATACGCGGCATCGCTTCCGGCAGACGTTTAAGAATCGCAATGTTTTCATCAGAAATTTCATGGCCGGTATCGTGAATATCAAGTAGCAAAAGCGCAATATCGGCACGATCAATCGTTGCCCAAGTACGCGTAATGCCGATTTTTTCGACAGTACTTTCCGCGTCGCGCAAACCGGCGGTGTCGATAATTGTAAGAGGAATGCCGGCAACGGCGATTTGTCGTTCGATGGTATCGCGGGTTGTTCCCGCCTCAGGCGTGACGATGGCCGCTTCTTCCTGCGCGAGATAATTAAGCAAACTCGATTTGCCGACATTGGGCGCGCCGATCAGAGCGACGGTCAAGCCTTCACGCAGCATGGCGCCAATGCGAGCGTTCCGGCAAAATGTGTCGAGATCGCACCGTAGTTGCGTAATGCGATTTTGCACCGCATTGCCCAATATGCCGTCAAGCTCCTCTTCAGGAAAATCAAACGTTGCCTCGATGTGAACACGGATGTTGATTAACTCCTCGACAAGATGATTAACTCGTCGGGAAAATTCGCCGGTCAAGCTACGCGCGGCGGCGCGCGCGGCGGTGTGCGTGGAAGCATTGATCAGGTCAGCGACAGCTTCGGCCTGGGCAAGGTCGAGCTTGTCATTTAAAAAAGCACGTTTGGTAAATTCGCCCGGTTCGGCAATGCGCGCTCCTAATTCGACGCAACGGGCAAGCAACGCACGCATTACGGCATTACCGCCATGGCCATGCAGTTCGAGAACATGCTCGCCGGTATACGAGCGCGGCGCGGTAAAATAAAGCGCGATGCCTTCATCGATGACCTGACGCGCACCATCTAAAAAAGGCGTGAACACGGCATAGCGGTCAAGTGGTTTTTCTCCGCAGATGCCCGCGATAAATGCATCAAGATTATTGCCGGAGATGCGCACAATGCCCACACCGCCTTTTCCGGGCGGTGTGGCAATGGCGGCAATTGTATCGGTAGCGCGCATGATGTAGCGCAAAAATAAATATTAGTTTTTTGTCGAGGCTTCGCGCTCAAGCAGGCGGTTCATATGCCACTGTTGGCCGATCTGGAACAGGTTGCCGACAAACCAGTACAACACCAACCCGGACGGGAAAAAGATGAACAGTACCGCAAACATAACCGGCATCAGCTGCAACATGCGTGCCTGCATCGGATCAGTGACCGGCGTCGGCGATAGCTTCATCTGCAAAAATGCGGACAGTGCATAAAGCGCCGGTAAAATGAAATAGGGGTCCGGCGCGGAGAGGTCGGTGATCCAGCCTAGCCATGGCGCATAACGCAACTCGGCAGCGGAAAGCAACACCCAGTACAATGCGATGAAGAACGGCATTTGTACGAGAATCGGTAGGCAGCCGCCCAACGGGTTGATTTTTTCCTGCTTGTACATTTCCATCATTTTAAGCTGCAACTGCTGCTTGTCTTCTTTGAATTGCTCCTGCAACGCTTTGAGTTTTGGCGCAACCACTCGCATTTTGGCCATTGAGCGCGCTGCCGCGGCATTGAGCGGGAAGAAAACCAGACGGATGATGACAGTCATGGCGATGATAGCCCAACCCCAATTACCGATCAGGCTGTGCAGAAAATTCAGGAGCCAGAACATCGGCGCGGCGATGACCGTGAACATGCCGTAATCGACAACACGGTTTAAGTCTTTGGCAATGCCTTTGAGCGTATCTTGTTCCTGTGGTCCGGCGTAGAGCGGCACGGTGATTTCCGAGCTTTGTCCGGGGGCGATGGTGCCGAACGGCAGAATCATCCCCGCTGAATATTTACCATTGCCAATACTACGGGCAAAGAAGCGGCGGTCGGCCTGGTTGTTGTCGGGCAGCGCCCACGCCGTGACAAAATAATGCTCAATCATGGCAACCCAGCCGTTATTATTTTCCGGCGTATAGGGCAATTTGCGTGAGGAGTCGGCGGCGATCTTGTCCATTTCGTCGAAATTGACCTTGGCGAATTTATTGTCTTCGTTGTAAACCACTGGGCCGATGTAAGCAGATGGCGCCATGGCGTTGCGTTTGCTTGCCTCCTGGCGGTCGCGGGTAAACTGGAAATAAGCGCTGGGCGTTTGTTCAGCGCCTGAATTATTCTGGATTTTGTAGCCAACGTCGATGAGATAGCTGTCGCGATGGAAAGTAAATGTCTGCTCGACACGGTCACCATCGGCGGCGGTCGCACCGAGTTTAAGTTGAAACTGATCTTCGTCGTTTTTTAATTCGCGTTGTTCGCTTAACACCTGATATGGTGAATGATGGTTGGGCAAGCCGTTGCCGATCAGTCCGGTCTGCGCGATCAAATAACGCCCATTCTCGCGTTGCATGACTTGATAAGGCTTGCTTTTATCAAAGGAGTCCGGCTGCTTGAGCAGCGCCATATTGGCGATGACGCCGCCGAGTAGATCGATTTCTACCGTATATAAATCGGTTGTGATCTTGATCAAAGGGTGGTCAGGCTGGGCGTTCATACCGGTTTGCGCGGAGGAAACCTCCGTGGTGCCGGGGATATCGGCATTGCTTTGAGGCGATGATATTTGTCCGGTCGGAACATCAGCAGGTGTTGCCGGAAGCGTGGTTTCAGCAGCCGGCGGGTTTTTTAAACGTTGTTCCTGTTGCCAGGCTTCCCACAGAAAAAGCGCCGAAAAAGCGAATAAACCGAAAAGTACCAGACGTTGAAGATCCATAGAGACAACCGTTTAACAGGGAAAACCGCAGTGGCGGTATGATACATAAAAAGAAAGGACGATCCGCGTAAGCATATGCGGAGTCTAAAGCGAATGCCCATGATGCTGCGTATCCGCGCAGCGGCAAGGGTGACGCCAGTCGTCCGGTACGGGATCAATTCCGCCCGGATGCAATGGATGGCAACAGCTAAGCCGACGGACCGATAGGCATAAGCCGCGCCAGACTCCGTGTTGACGGATCGCTTGCTGTGCGTATTCCGAACAGGTGGGATAAAAACGACAATGTCCGGCCCCAAGCAACGGACGCAAACAGATTTGGTAAAGCCGGATCAAAAAAAGCAAGACGTATTTCATATAGGCTGCCTTTTTTATAGGCCCGTTACAAGCTTGGATAACAACATTTCCGCTTCGGCGGTGGCGGTATCAATTTCCGAGCGCATGACTTTGATTTTGATGCGTACGATAACATCGTAATGGCTTAACGGGATGCGCAAAGCCCGCAACGCAACACGCACCTTGCGTTTGAAGCGATTGCGATCCACCGCGCGCGGCAACGATTTTTTGCTGACGATAAAACCGACGCGCCCGATATCGGGCAATTCCGCCGGCGCAAAAATAATCTGGACGAAATGACCGGCACGACGCTTACCCCGTTCAAAAGTGCGGGCAAATGCTTTGGGACCGGACAGTCGGTACCGCGCTTCGCCCCGCAGACGGAAACAGGGTAAACCTGCCCCGCGATCGACGGCCACAATGTATGCCGCGCATCAAGGCCTCAAACGGCGAGGCTGGCACGTCCTTTACGGCGGCGGGCGGACAAGACTTTACGACCGCCTGCAGTGCTGTTACGGGCACGAAAGCCGTGTGTACGGGCGCGGCGGAGTTTGGATGGTTGGTATGTTCGTTTCATAACTGCTTTCGTTTTTGAAATCTGAAAATAGTGAAAATAGCCGACTATTAAAACGCGTTCATGGGGGGTTGTCAATATCAAGCAATGGTTTTTCAATGGTTGATTACTTGCGAGTAGTACGCTTGTTTTTTTATGTCGGACAACGCGCTTTTTCGAGTATCCCACGGCTGCATGGTAAACTACCCAACTTTCAATACAGTTACTCAATGGTTATTATGCGTCGCGTGGCTGTTTTTCTGTCTGGAGGTTTTTTGTGTTGATTGGAACTGCATACGCTCAGGCGGCGGGTGGTGCCGCTCAGGAAAGTTCATTGTTGGTGTCGTTGGCGCCCATGATCCTGATTTTTGTTGTTTTCTGGTTTTTGCTGATTCGCCCTCAGCAAAAGAAAATGAAAGAACACCGCGCAATGCTTGATGCGCTGCAGACCGGTGAAGAGGTAGCCACCGCCGGCGGCATTATCGGGCGCATCGGCAAAATCGAAGAAAGCATGATCACATTGCAGATTGCCGAAGGCATTGACGTGCTGATTCAGCGCGGCACGATTTCACAGTTGCTTCCCAAAGGGACGATTAAAACGTTTTAGTGCATACGGCGCGCCCTGACAGATGCGCCGTTTTAAGATCGTCATATTTACCCGATCAGATTTTCTTATTATGAATCGTTATCCCGCTTGGAAATACGCGCTCATGGTGTTTGCCATAGTGCTTGGCGCGCTTTATTCCGCGCCGAATCTTTTTCCGATTGATCCGGCCGTTCAGGTGTCATCGACCAAATCCGCGACCAAAGGCGATGAAGTATTGCTTGGTCAGGTCAAAGAGGCGCTGGACGTGGAAAATATCGTTTATGAAGAGGGCTTTGTCGACCCGGTCGGCGTCAAAATCCGCTTTAAAAGCGAAGACACGCAAACGCATGCCAAAGATGTGCTGGAGAGAAAGTTCGGCGAAGAAAACTATACCGTCGCTTTGAACCAGATTTCCGATGTACCGGGTTGGATGGAGAAAATCGGCGCCAAGCCATTGAATCTCGGCCTTGATTTACGTGGCGGCGTACATTTTTTGCTCGAAGTGGACATGAAAGGCGCGATGGAAAAAGCGGCGGATCGCTACGCTACCGATTTACGCACTTTTTTGCGCAACGAGAAAATCAGCAACCGCGGTATTGTGCGTGAAGGAGATACGGTTGCGATGCGGTTTACCGATGCCGGTATGCGTGATCGTGCCCGCGATAGAATTCGTCAGGCGCATCCTGAATTGATTCTGTCGGATCAGTCGTCGGGCGATGAATGGCGCCTGGTTGCGCGCGTAAATCCCGATGAGGTGCGTAAAGTTCAGGAAAGCGCTATTTCACAGAACATTGTGACCTTGCGCAATCGCGTTGACGAATTGGGGGTGGCCGAGCCGATCGTGCAACAATCCGGCGCGGAGCGAATCGTTGTGCAGTTGCCCGGTGTTCAGGATACTGCGCACGCGAAAGAAATTCTGGGGCGTACCGCATCGTTGGAAATCCGCATGGTCAATGACGATGCGGCGGCGCTGGAATCGGCGTTGCGTGGGCGTGTGCCTTACGGCAGCGATTTGTTCAAGGATCGAGACGGGACGCCGATTCTGTTGCAACGGCAGGTGGTGCTGACCGGCGATCGAATCAACGATGCACAACCGGGATTTACGGATACGACGCAGGAGCCTGCCGTTATAGTACGCCTTGATAGCGCAGGCAGCCGGATTTTCAAAGACGTCACCCGCGAAAATGTCGGCAAACGCATGGCTATTGTGCTGGTCGAAAAAAATAAGGCGGAAGTAATTACCGCGCCGGTGATTCGTGAGGAAATCGGCGGCGGTCGTGTACAGATTTCCGGATCGATGACATCGCGCGAAGCAAACGACATTGCGCTTTTGATGCGCGCCGGTGCGTTGGCGGCGCCGATGGAAATCGTTGAGGAGCGTACCGTTGGCCCGTCTTTGGGGAAGGACAATATTGAGCGCGGCTTCAAATCGGTGGTTTGGGGTTTTGCGGCCCTGATTCTGTTTATCTGCATGTATTACATGGGGATGGGCGTTATCGCCGGTATTTCATTGTCGGTCAACGTGATGTTGTTGGTTGGGCTGCTCTCAGCGTTGCAGGCAACATTGACATTGCCGGGCATTGCCGCTATTGCGTTAACCATCGGTATTGCCATCGACTCGAACGTGCTGATTAACGAACGGATACGCGAAGAATTGCGTTGGGGCGCGTCGCCGCATATGGCAATCAGCGCTGGCTATGAGCGCGCCTGGGCGACAATTCTGGATTCAAACATTTCCAACTTGATCGCTGGCCTCGCGTTATTTATCTTCGGTACTGGACCGGTGCGCGGTTTTGCCGTAGTACATTGTCTCGGGATCATGACTTCCGTATTTTCCGCCGTGTTTGTTTCCCGCGGGCTGGTGTCGTTGATGTATGGTCGTAAAAAGCATCTGGAAAAAATCTCGATCGGACAGGTCTGGAGGCCGCCGGTCGAAACATTGGCTGCTAATTTTGCGGCACCGGACGGCGCCAAAATCAACAACCCGAAAGAAAACAACTGATCGGCGCTTACCGGCCAACAGATTAGCCTGATAAATTCAAGGATCATTCATTATGGAGTTTTTCCGGTTTACCAAAGACATTCCTTTCATGCGCCATGCGAAGGTGTTCAACATCATTTCGGCGATTGTCTTTATTTTATCGGTATTTTTTCTTGCCTATCGCGGATTGAATTTTGGCGTCGATTTCAAAGGCGGTACCGTGATGGAAGTGCATTACACGCAGCCCGCCGATCTGAAAACAGTACGCGAAGCGGTGGATTCGTTGCAATTCGGCGAATACACGGCACAACTTTTTGGTTCGGCGAATAACGTGTTGATTCGCTTACCGTTGAAAGAAGGTGTTTCCAGCGCCCAGCTTTCCGAACGGGTGATGAGGGCCTTGCAGGAAAAAGATCCCAGCGCTTCGCAGCAACGGGTGGAATTCGTCGGCCCGCAAGTGGGCAGCGAACTTTATCATAAAGGGTCAATGGCGTTGCTTATGGTGGTGCTCGGTATCGTCGCCTATTTATCGATGCGTTTTGAATGGCGGTTTGCCGTAGCGGCGATTATTGCGAACTTGCACGACGTTGTGATCATTCTTGGATTCTTTGCGTTTTTTCAATGGGAGTTCACGTTGCCGGTATTGGCGGCGATCCTTGCAGTGTTGGGCTACTCTGTCAACGAATCGGTCGTGGTCGCCGACCGGATCCGGGAAAATTTCCGAAAATTGCGCAAAGCAAGTGTGCCACATGTGATCGACAGCGCGATCACCAGCACCATTTCTCGTACCGTGATCACCCACTTTTCGACGCAATTGATGGTGGTGTCGATGCTGATTTTTGGCGGCGAAGCGCTGCATTATTTTTCCATCGCGTTGACTATTGGTATTTTGTTCGGTATTTACTCGTCGGTGCTGGTGATGTCGCCGCTTGCCATGTGGCTCGGTGTTTCCCGCGAAAATCTGGTGAAACCCGAACGCAAGACGGGCACGCTGGAAGATCAAAAAATATTGCCTTGATCCACTGTCGATCTAATCCGTCGTTGCTGTGCAGCAGATGATCACCACACTTATCTACGGTTTTCTGACACTCGACGATACGCTGACAGTATTTGTCGCGCAACATGGGCATTGGGTGTATCTGCTGCTGTTCGCGATTATTTTCATTGAAACGGGGTTGGTAGTTTTTCCGTTTTTGCCCGGTGATTCGTTGCTCTTCATCGCGGGCACGTTGGCCGCCACGACGATGCTTAATGTTCATATTATTGTGCCGCTGCTGATGGCTGCGGCGATTATTGGCGATTCGGTGAATTACATGATCGGGCGCAAGATTGGTGAACGGGTTTACACTTGGAGAGATTCGCGTTTTTATAAGCGCGCTTATCTTAAGCGCACGCAAAGGTTCTATGAAAAATATGGCCATGCCACAATTATCATTGCCCGCTTTGTACCGATCGTGCGCACGTTTGCCCCGTTTCTTGCCGGCGTGGTCGCGATGTCGTATCCTCGTTTCCTGACCTATAACATTATCGGCGGTGTTTTATGGGTTGGCTTGTTGGTGTATCTCGGTTATTTCTTCGGCAATATCCCTTTCATCAAAGACAACCTGTCGTTTTTTGTGATCGGCATCGTCGTAATTTCAGTAATTCCGATAGTCGTTGCTTATGTCAAGGAAAGGCGCGCGGGTGCCTAGCTTTTTCCCTCATAAAAATTTTTGTGCGATCATCATCGAAAGATTGCTATGCCAAATTTATCTTTAGAGCATGTGGCTTTATCTTCACGGGTATTCAAGGGAAAAGATGCGTTTGTTTTAACAATTGCTTTTTCTGTCAATGAGCCTCTTGTTTTTGATGTCAACATCGCTGTTGATATCGCCGATATAAAAACCGGCGAAATACTTGAACGTTATGACGCAGCTTCTACCGGCTGGGATATCAGTTGGTTACCTCACGGCGCTTATGAAATACATATGATGGCTCCGCAGATTAATCTCCCGAAAGGACATTATGAGTTGCGGATAGCTGCGTTGCATCGTATTGGGCTAAAAGAGGTGATCGACAGCAGAGAGACGCTTTCGTTTATCGTCAAAGAAGATTTGTCTTCGGAAAATATCACACAATTTTCTTGGCAACTTCAAAGCAAGCCCGGAACCATGCCTGTTGAGAAACTGGCATGGCGGCGCGGCAGTGGAGACTGGTTTTCAAAACATTTTGACCATGAAGTGCGTACGATCACTAGCTATCTTTTGGGTAATTCTCCATTGTTGAAAGGGAAAGTACTCAATGTCGGTTGCGGTGACGGCACCACGGATCTTGGCATTGCTTTGCGTGTACAGCCGGAAGAGATGGTGGGTGTGGATCCGTTTTGTCTCTATGAGCGCTTATCCGAAGTCATAAGGCAGGCCAACATGCCGTTGGAAAAACTGCCGGAAAATTTACGGTTTTTACCGGCAGACGCAAATGCTCTTCCTTTTCCTGATGATTATTTTGATGTTGTATTGTCGTGGGGGTCTTTGGAACATATTGTCGGTGGTTATCTTCAGGCGTTCTCCGAAATCCAGCGCGTATTAAAGCCAGGGGGATTGCTTATGGCGCATCCAGGGCTTTTTTATTCTGATATAGGCAATCATCTTGGTGAATTTCAGTTTGCCCGCGACGAACCGTACGTGCATCTGAAGCACTCCCGTGAATGGCTGAAAGAAAAAATATTGGCCAGCGAACCGGACAGGATTGACCGTTACGGGGATGACGGAACGTCGATGCAGTATTGGCAGTGGTTTACTGAACTCAATCCAATTACAGTTGATCTTTTTGAGCAACAACTGCGGGAAAGAAAATTCGAACCATGGCGTGTTGCCTTGAGAACACACGATCTTGTGGAATACACGCCTGAACTTCAGAAATACTCGTTTGTTGATTTGGCAGTCGGCGAACTTTACGTTTCTGCGTATAACCGAAAAGATAGGAAATAGGTGAGAAGTGGCCCCATATATCTGTACAGAAATCTTCCGAAGTTAGGTGGATTCTCCGCTGCTAAGCCGCGATGTTTTGCGGCAGTTGGTTAAAGTAAACCGCATCCGGTGTTTGTCCGTCAAGAGCCGAATGCGGACGCCGAAGGTTGTAAAAGGCAAAATAGCGCTGCAATGCCTGTTTGACCTCCGATACGGTATCGTAGCCGTGGAGATAAACCTCCTCATATTTGACCGTCCGCCACAATCGCTCGACAAAGACGTTGTCCTTCCAGCCGCCTTTGCCGTCCATACTGATCCGGATACGATGCTGGTGAAGGATGCCGATAAAAGCGGCGCTGGTGAATTGGCTGCCTTGGTCGGTATTCATGATCTCGGGGGTGCCCTATTTCAGGATTGCCTCCTCAAGCGCATCAACGCAGGCATCCGGGGTTAAGCTGTTGGAAAGCCGCCAGGCCAGGACTTTACGGGTCGCCCAATCGAGAACCGCTGTCAGGTAGACAAAGCCTCTCTTCATCGGAACATAGGTGGTGTCCATCGCCCAAACCTGATTGGGACGGTCAATATTGAGGTGGCGCAGCAAATACGGGTAGATACGGTGCGTCTTGTCGCGCTTGCTGTTGTTGGCTTGGCGATAGACTGCCGCGATATTCATTTTCTTCATCAGGGTACACGCCCCACGGCATATCCCGCCAGTTTGAGCATATCCCGCAGCATCCTTGAACCGGCAAAGGGATGGTCCAAATGAAGTGCGTCGATACGACGCATCAGCGCCAGATCGCCGTCAGAAACAGGGCGAGGGTGGTAATACACTGAGGAACGGGACAAAGATAAAAGCTTTGCTTGCCGAGCGACCGGCCGTGGGTGGCCTGGATCCATCATCGTTTTGCGCTCGAGCCGCCCACCCGATCGAGCGCGCCTGCCAAAAAATCGTTCTCCAGCGTCAACTGCCCGATCTTGGCATGCAGTTCTTTCAGATCGGGCAACAAATCAGGTGATTTCTCCGAAGGGGAGGAAAAAACATCCGCCGCACTTTCCAATAACCGACTTTTCCAGCGGGTGATTTGGTTCGGATGCACCGCAAACGTTCTGCCAACTCCGCCAATGTGCTATCCCCTTTCAGCGCCGCCAAAGCCACTTTAGCCTTGAATGCCGCTGTGTGGTTCCTGCGTGGTTTTTTCATACTCTATGCTCCGTTTTAAGCCGTTTCCAGCCGTTTATTCAAGCAAAGAATACACCTAACGCCCTGTACAGATTTTTGGGACCACTTCTGTTTGTTTTTTGATTTCCGCATCCACTTTATCAAATACTTCCCTCATCGTATTCGTTGGTTTTGGCCCGAACAGGCTGAACGCGACAATGGCAATCGAAGCAAAGATAAAGCCGGGGATGATCTCATACAAGCCAAGGTAGCCGCCTTGCTTCCAGACGATGACAGTAATGGCGCCGGTCAGCATGCCTGCCAATGCGCCGTTTCGGGTCATGCGTGACCAGAAGAGCGAAATCAAAATCACCGGGCCGAATGACGCGCCGAATCCCGCCCAGGCGTAACTGACCATTTTCAACACACGGCTGTCCGGGTTGTTGGCGAGGATGACGGCGATAATGGCGACGGCCAGCACCATCATGCGGCCGACCCAGACCAGTTCACGGCCACTGGCGCTGCGGCGGAAAAAGATGCGATAAATATCGCCGGTCAACGCGCTGGAGCAGACCAGCAGTTGGCACGATAATGTGCTCATGACTGCCGCAAGAATGGCTGCAAGCAACATTCCGGCGATCCATGGGTTGAACAGTAACCGCGATAATTCAATGAATACAGTTTCAGAGTTGGCGGTAACGTTCGCTGCCTGATCCGGGTGGTGGTAAAAGTAGGCGATACCGAAAAATCCGACCGCAACCGCGCCGACGAGACTCAGAACCATCCAAGTCATACCGATGCGGCGCGCCGGTTTGATTTCTTCCAACGACTTTGCCGCCATAAAACGCACCAGAATATGTGGCTGTCCGAAGTAACCCAAGCCCCACGCCATCAATGAAATAATGGCGACCACGTCGAGATTGCGTAACATGTCGGTGTACAGTGGATTAATCTCGTTCACCACAGCGACGCTGCTGGCGATGCCGTCATCGGCGGCGATCACGATTGCGGGTACCAAAAGCAACGCGGTAATCATCAGCGATGCCTGTACGGTATCCGTCCAGCTTACCGCGAGGAAGCCACCGATGAATACATAAGAAATCGTAGCGATTACCGCAACGATCAATGCTGTTTCATAGGGTAACTCGAACAGGCTTTCAAACAAACGCGCGCCGGCTACGACGCCGGAAGCGCAGTACACAGTAAAGAAAACCAGAATAATCAGCGCCGAGAACAGGCGCAACATATGCGAATTGTCTTCAAAACGGTGCGCCAGATAATCGGGGAGCGTCAACGCATTTCGCGAAAATTCGGTATAAACGCGCAATCTTCCCGCGACCCAGCGCCAGTTGCACCATGCACCAATAATCAGCCCGATCGCGATCCACGACTCCGAAATGCCGGAAAGATACACCGCGCCGGGTAATCCCATCAAGAGCCAGCCGCTNNAGGCCCATCAAGAGCCAGCCGCTCATATCAGACGCGCCGGCGGAAAGCCCGGTCACGAATGAACCAAGCCGTCGTCCGCCCAGAATGTAATCGGAAAGATCTTTGGTTTTCCGCCAGCCAAGGTAGCCGATGAACAGCATGGCGAAAATGTAAATAAAAAAAGTGGCACTGATTTGAATGTTTGACGACATAAGCGCAACGAAGCTCCTCTGGCCGAATTGATATCCATGAAAATGGAAAGAACAAAGCGTAACAGAACTTTTTACTGCTGTGCGTTTTTTATGAGGCTGGCAGCTCTCTTTATTGTTGCGATCAGCGGTGCCAGCGGATCGTTTGCGGTACGGCAGCGTTTGGTTTTTTCAACGCCATGCCATAGACAATATTGACGGGCACAAGGTACTCATTGTGCTTTGGATTGAGTTGCGCCAACCATGCCGATAATGCCTTTTCGTCAATCCACCAATTTTCCGGCACAAGATCGGCGCGTATCGCATCGACGGAAGCGTAGGAAAAAGTAACAGCGTCGCGTTCGAGCGCGGGCTGTTGAAAACCGCTCTGCATCAGCGCATTACCCAAATCAATGAGTGTTGGCCAGTCGTGCAAACACGCGGGCGCACCGGGTTCGTTGAGGATAAAGCGCGTATCCGGGGTCGGTGTGGCAAAAAGCAGCGCGCCTGAGTCGGCGAGTTTATTGCTTGCCACGCGCAATATGGTTTGAGTAAACGGCTGTGGTATACGCATGAAGTCCGGCGTCAGGAAAAAGAGATCGGCGCAGTCGTCGACCAATAAAGCATCCGGGAAATGCATGCGTAAAGTATCCGGCTGCACGATCGTACGCGATGTTGTTAGCGAAAGGTGGGCAGCGCGGCGCAGCATCTCCCGCACCATCACATCATCAAGCGCTTGCCGGAATGATGAGGTCTGCGCCGTATTTACCATGTGCTGCGTACCCGGTATTTCAGTTCTTTGCTGCTCTCCGCGGGCACTTTGATATTCCACACAGCAGTATTGGCTTCGGTTTTTTGGTGCGGGAAATTTTCTTTGATCATTTTCCAGTCGCCGGGTATGGGTTCAATGACTTTAACAATAGCCGGTATTTTTTTTGCGTTTTTAAGTTCAATGGCGATCTCTTGCTCAAGAGAACGTCTGCCAAGAGAAGCATAATCGATACGCTTCCAGTTACCGGTAATATCGAACGCTTTGCCCAGTTTCAGGCGCACCGTTTCATTTTTCGGTGTATGGTCGATACGGTCTTCGCCTATAAAAAGCGGACGGCCTTCGCGATCTTCTTTATAGACGCGAACAATGCCTTTCGGTAATGGTTGTCCCAGATCGCCGCCTTTGTTATCAAACTCGATAAATACTTCCACTTGGCGTTTGTTGTTCAAATCGCGGGTATTTTGATCGTACTGATACCAGTGCGCCGCACCGTTGAGGCGATATTCTTTGCGGACATTCACATCGTTTGCGGAAAGCAGCGCCACCTGTTTGATTTGATTGTCGCGCAATGTGGTCGGGCGTGCCAATGTGTATAAGTGATATTCAAAGAGCTCCTAGCGCGCTATAAGCCCGGCAGCTTCCTGTGTGATTTTTGCTTCAAATACCATGCCCCGATCAGCAACAAGCTCGTCAAGAACCCGATTCACGTCACCAGCCACCAATTGCAATCGGGCATTTTCATAGGAAGCGCCGCTGCGGTTGACGAGCGTTACCCAGCCCGCAAGATCAAGCGTTTCTTCGTTGTCGGCAAGCGCTGCCACATAATCGGCTTTCCAGGAAAAGCCTTCGGTCAGGTATGATAATTCAGTGCGCTGCTTTCCGGCGCGGTCATTTTCAAGATCAATGACCAGCGTTGGCCGATCGCGCAGATTACTTGGTACGTCAGCGTATGAAATACGGGCATCGGCGGATACGCCGGTTTCAATGCGGTCGGCAAAGCGCAGCACAACGCCTTGATTATTGGCAAGCACGATTGCCTGTTCATGTTTTTCTTCGCCGGTTTGCGGGTGCTTATGGATGATGGTCACGGTTTTCCCGACGTATTTATCGAGCAGGGCTTGCGGCGTTAACAAATCAAAATCGAAATTCTGTTCGAACAGTGTGAAACGCCCGCCCGATAAACTGCGCAGGCTCGCGGTTTCCGGTTTGATTTTTGCCGAAACTTCGCGCATTGCGATACTGTTGCGTCCTTGATCCAGAAAGATGTCACGTTCTTCGCGTACCAATGCCAATGACTCATTGTAAATAGTCACGGCAACTGTGGC
>DBDN01000044.1:25197-25479 GCA_002293615.1 Betaproteobacteria bacterium UBA931
CATGACTAATAATACCCAGCATCAGAAAAAGTGAAGATAAAACGTTTTTATACATGAGATTTCCTTTCCAAGTTTGCTTGTCGATACCCATGAAACGAAAGAAATACCAGAGCGGGGTTTGACCCTATAAAAATCTTTCCAAGAAAACAGGCCTTTATTATCTCAATTCGTGCAGTTTGTGAAAGCAAATTGGACGGTTGTATTCGTTCGCCACTTAATCAAGTTTTTTAAGGTGATATCTTCGAGATTGTAGGAAAGTGAACCGCTCCGTTTTTTTCGGAG
>DBDN01000034.1:0-572 GCA_002293615.1 Betaproteobacteria bacterium UBA931
CTTCCGGGTAAACGCCATGCCGGACGTCCCGATGAAAAGACGAATAAGGCCAATCTTTAACCCGTTTAACGATCCCATGTTTTACCGGATTGATGTAAACATAATCCATATGTGCGGCGTAATCCTTTTCGTCTCGAATCGTATGCGCCCAATAGCGCCGCTGCCAAATGTTTCTTTCACCTTTGCCGATTTGGGCAGAAGAACGCTTTTCAGTTTGCGCAATGCTGCGGCTAAAGAGATTTTTTATTTTCTTCCAGCGTGCCGGATAATCGGCGTCGCCTTCGGGAAGCGTCCATATACAATGCAAATGATCCGGCAACACTGTCCATGCGTCGATATAAAACGGCTTTTCAAGAAGTGTTTGCCGCACCGCGCGACGCAAAATATCAATGCACGTTACCAACAACGGGCTTTTGCGGTCAAACAGATTGGCCGTAAAAAAATAAGTTCCGCCCGGAACATAATGGCGACGATAATTCGGCATCGGTATCTTGCTGCTGTTGCGTTTGATGGTTTGGCGGATAACGCTACGCTCATCCGCCCTATATTTCTGATATTTATTGGTCGGTGAA
>DBDN01000034.1:638-12928 GCA_002293615.1 Betaproteobacteria bacterium UBA931
ACTTCCGGTAATGCGGCGTCAGTTTTTCCCGCTTATCGGGATCCATGCGCGTGAACAGCGCGGTATGATAAATACCAATATTACCGAAGGTCAGGCGCGGTAACGTTTCACCCAGCGTCAGCAGCCCATCTTCGCCCAGCGCAAAATCACCCTCGGGATGGTACGGTGGGTTGGGCACCATCACAAGATGCGCCAAAGGCCGCGCTTCTGACAATTGCGCCGCCTTGTTGCCGTTTTCGTCGATCATTTCAAGACGCGGTATCAGTTCCCGATAGTCGAACGACGTTTTAATGTCCGCGCTCGTCACCAATACCGCGCCCGGTTTGAGCAAGGGCAGCGCATGCGCAATGCCGCCCGCCGTTTCCAACCCCGGCAACGCCTCAACCGACCAGGCAATACGCGCNNCCGGCTGCCATCGCCCAGCGTTTCTTGCATTTTGTCGGCAAGCCACGCCACATTGATCACGATCTCATCGAAACCGGCATATACCAACGCTTCGATCTGCCGGACGATCAGCGGCTTGCCGCCGATTTCCAATAACGGTTTTGGCGTGGTATCGGTCAAAGGACGCATGCGCTCTCCGCGTCCCGCCGCCAGAATCATGGCGCGCGCCGTCATTTTTCAGAAGGTATAGCCGACTTGCGNNCCTGGTATAGCCGACTTGCGGCGCACGCCGGTCAAGCGTGTTGAGCAAAAGAAGCAACGGCGAAAGCTCGGCGTAACGCCCCGCCGTCTTGTACAGATAACGCATGACCCGCGGCAAATCTTCGAGATACGCTTTTTTACCGTCACGGTGGTAAAGCCGCGCAAAAATACCGGCAATTTTCAAATGGCGCTGCACGCCGACCCATTCAAAACCGCGCCAGAGTTCATCAAAGCGCGCCGGCACCGGCACGCCTTCGGCGCGGGCATGCTCCCAATAACGGATTGCCCAATCGAGCTGCCGCTCTTCGTCCCAGTCGATATAAGCATCGCGCAAAAGCGATACCAGATCGTATGTGACCGGGCCATACACCGCATCCTGGAAATCGAGTACCCCGGGGTTGTTTTCGTCGAGCGCCATCAGGTTGCGAATGTGGTAATCGCGATGGACGAAAACTTGCGGTTGCGCCAAGGCCGACACGGTCAAGCGCCGGAACACCTTGTCGAGCATTTGTTGTTCTTTATCGCTCAATATGTACGCCTTGTGTTTGCGCACATACCATTCGGGAAACAACATCAATTCGCGATGCAAAAGCGCTTCCGAGTAATCCGGCAATTCGCCGCAACGGCTGTTTTTTTGCCAGCGCACCAGCGCGTTGAGCGCATCGGCATAGAGTTTATCCGGCGAATCGCCGCGCGCCAACGCGGCTTGGTACGTCACATCGCCAAAATCCTGAAGCAGTAAAAAGCCTTGCCCGACATCCTGCGCAAAAATCTTCGGCGCGTTCACGCCATGCGAATGCATCAACCGCGCCACGTGCACAAACAGCGCGCTGTTTTCTTTATTGGGCGGCGCATCCATTGCGATCAACGACTTTTGCCCAAAGAAGGGCGAATTTTCGGGCGTGACCCGGAAATACCGGCGAAAACTGGCGTCTTCGGAAGCCAGCGCCATCGCAAAATCGGCACTGCTTACCTGCGAGACAATCCAGTCATTCAACCGCGCCATCCGGCCACTCAATGGACAATTCGGTGGAGAATCAGGCATAAAAAAGCGTCATCCGTGTGTTTCGAAGGTTTCTGTCGGCTAGAATAGCGTATTTTTCAATCGCTTCGTAAGCTTCGTGACGATTTCAATCCCTTTGTTCAAAACGGTTTTTGCCGCATCCTGCATCGGCGCCATGTTGTTTCCGGCTGCCGCCGCCGCGCAAACGCTGGCTTCGCCGCTGGTGCTGCGCACCGAACGCGAATTGAACATCGTGGTTTCCGAGCGTCAGCAAGACGACGTATCGCTCAATCCAAAATCTTTTTCATCGGGCGAATCGTCCGGCGAACGCGGCATGGTCTTTTTGCGCGCCGACGTCACCGAAGGCAATCGGGAGGCCATAGAAGCTACCGGCAATGTGGAACTGCGCGCGCAGCATGATACCGTGCTTGCCGATTTCATGCGCTACGAGCGCGGCACCGATACCATCCACGCCCGTGGCAACGTTGTTGTGCGACGGCAAGGCACCTGGATGGCGGGGCCGGAAATCGATTACGCGCGCAATGACGCTACCGGCGCATTGCAACAGCCGACCTTTTATGTTGATGACGTCGGCGGCCGCGGCGATGCCGAGTTGCTCGAATTTGTCGGCCCGCAACGCTACGATGTCACGCAATCGCGTTTCACTACCTGTAAAGCGTCCTGCGAAGACTGGTTTTTAATGGCCGACCGGATGAAAATCGACACGCAACGTTCCGTCGGCACGGCATACAACGCGTCGTTGCGGTTTATGGATGTACCGATTTTTTACACGCCATGGTTCGAGTTTCCGCTTAACAACGAACGCAAATCCGGCCTTTTGACGCCTTCATACGGCACATCGAACGCGCGCGGCATTGAGCTTTCTTTTCCGTTTTACTGGAATATCGCGCCCAATTACGACGCGACGATCACGCCGCGCTATATGGGCAAGCGCGGCCTGCAACTGAATAGCCAGTTCCGCTATCTTTTCGATTCGCCGTTGCCGATGCAAGGCGAAATCAACGGCGAATATCTGCCGTCAGACAATCAGACCGGCGAAAACCGTTATCTCGTCTCGTGGCAACACGCGCAAGGGCTTTTGCCGTGGATGAGGGCCTACATCGATATCAACAAGGTTTCCGACGACCTGTATTTTTCCGACCTCGCCGACCGCATTGCCATCACGTCGCAAACGACATTGCCGCGCGAAGCCGGGTTGCGCATGTGGCGCGGCCCGTTTTCGGCGCTGGTGCGTACACAGAGTTTTCAGACGTTGCAGGATCCGAACGCGCCGATCACGCCGCCTTATAACCGGACGCCGCAAGCGCTGGTCAATATGAGCGAATGGTCAACAAGCGCCATGGAAAAATGGGGCTTCGGCATTTCCGGTACGGCGGAATACACGCGCTTTCGGCAATGGCTGCGCGCAGATTATGGCGCGGACGAAGGCGAGCGCTCGGTGATTCAGCCTACCGTCACCTGGCAAAAGAAAACACTGGGATGGTTCCTCAAGGCGCGCGCCAGCCTGCACCAGCGAAATTACTGGCTCAAGGAGCGCAGTACGCCACGGGCGCATCATGAGGAGCGTCCCGACGCGACGATCCCGATTTACAGCATGGACGGCGGGATGGTATTTGAGCGCGACGGCAATCTATGGGGACATGATTATGTGCAAACGCTGGAGCCGCGCCTTTTTTATACTTATATCCCGTTCCACGAGCAAAACGATCATCCGATTTTCGATACCACCGTCGATGATTTCAGTTTTTCGCAATTGTTCCGGGAAAACCGCTATCTCGGCTCCGACCGCGTCGGCGATACCAACCAGCTTACCGCCGCGCTGACCTCGCGTTTTTTTTCCGAAAGCGGCGCGGAAATCCTGCGCCTTTACGCGGGCGAACGCTTTTATTTCTCCGATCAGCGCGTGATCATGCCCGGCGAATCGCCGCGCTCGGCAAACAGCTCCGATTTTCTTTTCGGCGTGGAAGGACGGTTATCGCAACAATGGTCGGCAAGCATGCTCACTCAGTACAATTTTGATCTGGGCGATTCGGAACGTTTCAATTTCAGCCTGCGCTGGTCGCCAAAGCCCGGCAAAGTGCTGGCCGGAAGCTGGCGTTACACCAAGCAGGTCATCGACGCTTACAAAGGGTTAACCAGCGTCAAGCAGTTTGACCTTGCCGGGCAGTGGCCGGTAAATGACCGCTGGAACCTGGTGGCGCGCTGGAATTATTCGCTGGAGGATTCCAAAACACTGGAAGCACTCGGCGGTGTCGAATACAATGCGGGGTGCTGGATTCTCCGCGCCGCCATCCACCAGCTTGCGACGACCATCGACAAAAGCAGCACCTCATTTTTCCTGCAACTGGAGTTGAATGGTTTGGGGCGTATCGGTTCCTCGCCGCTGGATGTTCTGCACCGGAGCGTTCCCGGTTATACGACGGCAAACGACCCGTCCCGTCAGGACAGAACGCCGACTTATACGACTTATCCCGAGTTTTGAGGTTTTTATGAAAACTATGATTCGCAGCGCACTGTTCATCCTTCTGTTGACGTCTTTGAATATTGCCCATGCGCAATTTGCCGAAGAAAAAGCGGGCGCGAATGTCTCCCTGGATGCCCGAAGCGCCGCCGCGCGCGCGCCGGCAACGTCGACGCAAACCAGAACGCTCGATCGCGTTGCCGTTGTCGTCAACGAGGAAGCGATTACCCAGCACGATATTGACGTGCAAAAGCAAACCGTCCTGGCCCGCATGCGCGACGCGGATATGACGCCGCCGCCCGATAAAGAGCTGGAGCGGCAAATCACCGAACGCATGGTCACGGAAAAAGCCATCCTGATGTACGCCCGCGATACCGGCATTCGCGTGGACGACACCATTATTGAGCGCGCCATCGCCCAAGTCGCTTCGGAAAACAAAATGACTGTCGATGAAATGCGCGCTGCGATTGAAAAAGAAGGTCTCGCATTCGACACTTATCGCGCCGAGATTTCCAAGCAGCTTATCATTCAGCGTTTGCGCGAACGGGAGGTCGATTCGAAAATTGTCGTCACCGACGCCGAAATCGACAGCTTGCTGTCGATGAACGAAGCGCAATCCGGCAACGATGAGGCCGAGTACCTGATTTCGCATATCCTGGTCGCCCTCCCGGACCAAGCAACACCCGATATCATCAGCGAACGCTCCGAGTACGCGCAAGCAATCAAAAAGCGTATTGACGCCGGTGAAAACTTTGCCGAAGTCGCCGCGGAAGTTTCCGACGGGCAAGACGCGTTGAACGGCGGCTCCATGGGCTGGCGTACGATGGCGCGCTTGCCTGTGTTGTACGCGGACGCCGTGCGTACCATGAAGATCAACGATGTTTCGGAAATTTTGCGCAGCCCCGCCGGGTTCCACATTCTGCGCTTGTACGATACGCGCAACCACAACGCGCCCACCATGGTTCAGCAGACGCATGCCCGCCATATCCTCGCCAAAATTTCCGAAGTCGCTTCGGAGGATGAGGCGCTGCAAAAAATCAACCGCGCCAAACAACGCATCGGCAGCGGCGAATCGTTCGAATCGGTCGCGCGCCTGATGTCCGAAGACGCTTCGAGCAGCAAAGGCGGCGACCTCGGCTGGATCAACCCAAGCGATACCGTCCCCGATTTTGAAAACGCGATGAACGCGCTGGCCATTGACGAAATATCCGAACCGATTCGTTCCCCGTTCGGCTGGCACATTATCCAGGTGATCGAGCGCCGCCAGCAGGATGTCACCGACGAGCGCAAACGGATTCAGGCGACCATGGCGCTGCGCCAAAGAAAAACCGAGGAAATGTTCGATGACTTCATCCGCCAGATTCGCGACAGCGCTTATGTCGAATATAAAACGGCGGAACGATAACCCTTTTTGCCTCGGTTCAAAAAAGGCGCGGAGAATCGCGCCTTTTTGTTTGCCCTGCCGACACTCTCAACCATCGCATGCATCCGTGCCAATTGCTTGCTGTAAAACGCATCCACTTTTCGAGCCCGTCAAACCTATTGAAATATTTATTTATATATTTCGATAGGTAAAATAAACCGCAAAAAACACTGATCTTTCGCGATAAAAATTATTTTGCGTTTGCCCGGCGTTTGGTAATGCTTTCACCGCCGATACCCCAGTTATCCAGCGGCACTTCATCGATAATTACCATCGTTGTCTGCGGATTTTTATTGAGCACGCGCACCAGCAACTCTGTGACGCCCTTGATGATTTCTTCTTTCTGCGCTTCGGTGGGCGCCTCGCGGCCGCCGGTGACCTTAATATTGACATAAGGCATATTATTTCCCTTCCAAGTTATACCGATACGCCGATGATCACATCCGACGGCTTGAACATTGCCGTAACCGGGTCGCCTTCCGCCAATCCCAATGCATCGAAATGCTCTTTCGTGATATTGGCGACAATCGTCCCGCCGCCCGGCAAATCGACAACGATTTCGCAATGCGTCTTACCGGCATGAATACGCAATACCGTTCCGGCAAGCCGATTCTCCTGCGCCGCGTCAACAGGCGCCTCCCGGAAAAGCCGTACCGACGACGCCTTGATCAGCCCGAATACTTCGCTGTTCGCTTTGATATTCAATGCCTCAACGCTTTCGTGCGTAATCGACGCCCTGATCGTATGTTTGCCAAAAATCTGAAGGACGATTCCATCATTCACTTCGCCTTTTTTCAGTTCAAGCACATGTCCCAAAAACTGGTTGCGCGCACTGATTTTCATGCCAACGCGGGCAATCATCAACAAGTCGTCGGTAATATCCGTTACTTGCCGGTTGAGCTGATCGATGAAATGTTGATGTTCCTTGGTAATAATTTCAAAGTTTTTGATCAGCTGTTGTCCCCGTTCGGTAAGCCGCCNNTGTGCCGCCGCCGCCCTTCCCGCCGACCGCCCGCTCCACCAGAGGCTGGCCGGCAAGGTTGTTCATCATATCGACGGCGTCCCAGGCGGCCTTATAACTCATCTTCATTGACTTGGCGGCCTGCGTAATGGAACCATACTCCGCAATCTTGTTGAGCAAATGAATGCGCCCCAAACCGCCAAAGTTCCCCTCACCGGCGGTCATCCAGAGCGATCCGTGCAGTTGAATGCTGTTTTGTGCCCGTTTCTTCATGCGCCATCCCCCATGTTATTCCGTTTTTGAAAGTCAGGCCGTGGGCAACGCCTCTTCTTCGACAGAATCCCACGAACCGGCCTTATCATGGATACGCCCCTCATTAAAGCAAATCACATGATCGCCAAACACGCGTACATCTTCGGGATCATGCGTGATCAAAATGATCGGAACGACCAAGCGCAATTGTAGCTCATCCAGTTCGCGACGCATGCGCGTGCGCAACACCGGATCAAGCGCGGAAAAAGGCTCGTCAAGCAACAACGCCCGCGGCTTGACGATTAACGCGCGCGCCAGCGCGGTACGCTGCCGCTGGCCGCCGGAAATTTCGTCAGGATACTGATGCGCAATCGGCGTTAAGCGGAAAGCGTCCAGCCAATAATCCACCGCCTCATTTTTTTCATTACTCCGCGGATTTAAGCAACCGCGCACCGCGCCGAATGCGATATTCTGACGCACGGTCAAATGCGGAAACAACGCATAATCCTGAAAAAGGTACGCCAGCTGCCGCGCTTGTGGTTTCAAGTTGATTTTTGCGGCGCTGTCGAACAATGTCGCTCCGTCAACAAAAATCCGTCCGCTGTCCGGTGTGATCAATCCGGCGACGGCTTTCAATGTCAGGCTTTTGCCCGAGCCGGACGGGCCGTAAATCACGATCCGGTTGCTGTCCGAAACGATCCCAATTTGCAAATGAAACGAGCGCTTGGGGGAGCGCATCGTTTTGTCAATGTTGATTTCCAAAAGCATGCTCGCCCCATCAACGATTGGCGATACGCCCGGGCGCCAACCAGTTGGCGCTGAGCAAAACGCTGATGCAAACCAGCGATGTGATCAACACCAAAATATTCGCCAGCTGGTCTTGACCGGCCTGCACGGCTTCATAAACGGAAATCGAAAGCGTCTGTGTTTTGCCCGGGATGCTGCCGGCCACCATGAGCGTTGCCCCGAACTCGCCAAGCGCGCGCGCGAACGCCAACAACAATCCGGCAAGGATACCGCGCCACGCCAGCGGCAACGTCACACGAAAAAAAACGCCGATTTCGGAAATACCCAGAACCCGCGCCGCCTGCTCAAGCTGCTTATCGACATTTTCAAACGCGGCGCGCGCCGGTTTGAATACCAGAGGAAACGCCACCAGCGCCGCCGCGATCACCGCGCCCTGCCAGGTAAAAATCAGATTGATGCCGAAATGATCCATAAGCCAAGCGCCGATCGGGCCTTTGCGGCCGATCAGTATCAATAAATAATAGCCCAGCACTGTCGGCGGCATCACCATCGGCAAGGTCAAAATCGTATCCAACAGATCCCGGCCGGGAAAGCGAAACCGCGCCAATGCATAGCCGACGCTCACTCCCAAGACGAGATCAATCGCCGTCGCCCAGGCGACCACCTTGAGCGACAGCGACATAACCGTCCAGATGGCTCCCAATCCATCCATTTTGATTCAATGCCTTAACGCTATTTTCATGTTTGGCTTTTCACGGTTTGGCAAAGCCGTATTTACCGAGAATCGCCTGGCCTTCATCCGACATGACGAATTCGATAAACCGCTTTGCTTCTTTGCCCTTTTCGCTGTCCGCTTTGTTATTGCTGGTCATCGCAATCGGGTAGGTGATTTTTTCATCCAAAGGCACCTCAAAAGCAATTTTGATCTTGTCGGGCATTATTGCGGCATCGGTCCCAAACACGTAACCGGCATCAACTTCGCCACGCGCGACATAGTCAAGCGACTGACGAACGTTTTGCGTCAAAATCAGCTTCGGCTCAACTTTCGCCCACACGCCCGCTTTTTCCATCGCCCGCTGCGCATAACGACCGGCAGGTGTCGTCGCCGGATTGCCGAGCGAAACACGCTTGATGTCCTCTTGCGCCAGATCGTCAACCTTGGCCAGCGCAAGTTTGCTGTCCGCCGGCAAAATCAGTATCAGTGTATTACGAACGAAATCCTTGCGCTCTTCGGGAATGATCTGCCCTTCTTTCTGGGCAAGATCCATCGTTGCCTGATCGGCTGACGCGAATGCGTCCACCGGCGCGCCTTTGGCAATCTGCTGCTGCAACGCGCCGGAAGCGCCGAAATTCAGCGATACTTTCGCGCCCGGATATTTGGCCTCATAAGCAGTGCCGATATTCTTGAACGCGTCCGTCAGGCTTGCCGCTGCCGATACCACAATTTCCGTCGCCATCGCCTGCTGCGCGCCCAATAAAAGCACAGCCGCAACAAGCGTTTTTTTCATCACAGAAAACATAATTTCTCCTTTGCAAACAGTTAAATACACTCGGCCATCACGGCTTTGACCTTCAAGACAGGCGCGATATAGTTTATTATATTACGACAATAATGTGATGTCGGCAACGAAATTTACTTCGGTAACGCCGTACTGATGCCGGCTCGCCGGGAAAACGCCTGTCGTTGTTCTCGTCGTTGCTCGTTTGTCGCCTGTATCGTTTTGCGTCGGCAAAGCGAGGATATGGATTCCTACCTCAATCTTAAATTCTGAATTCCCTGGTTCTGTGCATGAATTAATCTAACGGCCAACGTTTTTGACGACATTTAAGCGCATATGTAAGCCAAGCTGCCCGATCCGCACTCATCGGGCGAGGCGCTCGTTCCCGAGCCGCTAATTAAAAACTTCCAAACACAAAAAAAGCCGGCGTTACGCCGGCTTTTTTATGCAGTATCACCACAAGAATTATTTCAGATTGTTCGAAATCAACTTTGTCATTTCAAACATCGAAACTTTGCTTTTACCGCCGAAGACTGCTTTCAGGTTCGCGTCGGCGTTAATCATGCGACGATTCACCGGATCTTGCAGTTTGTTTTTCTTAATGTAGTCCCAGACTTTCTTGGTCACCTCGGTACGCGGCAACGGATTGTTACCGACAACCACAGCCAAAGCGGCTGACGGCGTCATCGGCTTCATAAAAGCCNNGTCGCCGAGGCTTTTTTAGCAACTTTTTTAACCGCTTTCTTGGCCGTTTTTTTCACGGCTTTTTTAGCGACTTTTTTCGCCGGTTTCTTGGCAACTTTTTTCGCTACTTTCTTCGCCACTTTTTTCACGGCTTTTTTGGCGGTTTTCTTGGCAACTTTCTTTGCCGCTACTTTCTTCACAACTTTTTTCGCGGCGGCTTTTTTAACGGGTTTTTTTGCCGTTTTCTTAACGGCTTTTTTTGCGGGTTTTTTGGCTTTGGCCATAATCATCCTTCCTTTTCGTGTAGAAACGTTCCGACGTTCCGATCATTCTGAAACAGACCCTCCTGTCTATGGGTTTTTCCTGTTCCATCGCGGCGACTATACCGCATTTTTCGAAAAAAGAATCACTATTGACACGTTTTTTCATAGAGAAAATCGAATTGTTGTATAGAAGACGCAATCGCTTAAATGATCTGGTGTGTCTTGCCGCACATATTTTATTGAAAATACAGAGTGGAAAAACGTTTTCTCCCTCGAAAAAATACACCAGATTTCGCGTCGGACAAACCCGCCGCCGACTTTATATTTCCGGACCAATCTCTTGGGAAGGTAAAATTTTATCTAAGAACACCTCTTTATTTTGGGTTTGGCGTATGATGCGGCGCACGCTTTCTTCCCGCGCTGGCGGGCAAAAAAACAACCCATCCGGAGCACAACATCAACAAGGCACTGCGGGCTTTTTTCGACGCCGATCCTCTTTTGCATAAATTGATCGGTCTGACTGTCTGCAACCAGACGGTACAGAACGCCATGCGCGTGGCTTTGGTTCTGTACGCCTTAAGAGAAGGCGCATCTCCGATCACGGTCGGCATTCTGATGGGGTGCTTCGCGATACTGCCCATGTTTTTCTCGGTCATGATCGGTCGCCGCATTGACCGCGATCCGTATCTGCCGCTGTTCGCCGGATCTTGCGGCATTTTCATCAGCGTTTTTCTGGCGCTGGCAATTCCCTATCTTCCGGTATTTTTTGCCTCGGCGCTCATTTGCGGATTGTCTTTTTCCACTTTCAGCATCGCCGTGCAACACATCACCGGAGAATTGGGCCATGCTACCGAACGCGCCAGAAATTACAGCCTGCTCTCTGTCGGCAATGCTACCGCTATTTTCCTGGGCCCGTTATTGGCCGGTTTTATCATCGACCACTTCGGTTTCAAAGCGCTTTTTGTTCTATTGATGCTTTTTCCAATGCTGCCTATTTATATTTTTTATGAACAAAAGCTATTGCTGCCCAGCCCGCAAAAAGTTCTGCCTGAACGCTCCGGCGAAACGGTCATCACTCTTCTCAAAATCCGGCCACTGCGTCACTTGTTATTGATTAATTTGTTGATTTCCGCCGGTTGGGACATTCACGCGATTCTCGTGCCGGTGTACGGGCACGCCATCGATTTAACCGCCAGTCAGATCGGCATTATCCTTTCGGCGTTCGGTATCGCCACGTTCGTGGTGCGCGCAGTCATGCCGCTCATCATGCGCCGCCTCTCCGAAACACAAATTCTACGCATGGCGCTGATCGCCGCCGGTGTGGCTTACCTGATTTTTCCGTTTGTCAAAAACGTGGCTTTTTTGTCCATGATTTCATTCGCGCTCGGCTTCTTTCTGGGCAGCGGGCAGCCGATGGTGCTCGCTCTTTTACACGGCAATGCGCCGCCCGGCCGCACCGGCGAAGCCGCCGGTTTACGCCTGTCGCTACTGCAAATGGCTGCCGTGGTCATGCCCGTTGCGTTCGGCGCACTGGGTGCTTCGATCGGCATCTGGCCGGTATTATGGGCATCGTCGCTCGCCCTGTTTGCCGGACAGCATCTGGCAAGACCGTCATTGAACCCGGCACTTGCCGCGCCCGAAAAAACATCGTCGTCGCCGAAAAAATAACCAAAACCTCGGTAAAAGCCGCTTGGGCAAGCGGCGGCGGTAGTTTATCATTCGTTTTTTGCCGCACGTATTGAGGCTGCCATGAATCAAGGTTTTATTCGTTTTCTTCATTTTCTGCCGATTCTCTTCACAACGATTTTCCTGACCGCTTGCGAAACCGCCAAACGTTCCGGCAGCTATTATCAGGATGACGGCCCGGGAACGCAGTCTGTCGATGTTTCCACGATTCCCGACGCCGTTCCCCGCGCGGAACCCTTGCATCGCTACGCCAACCGCCCTTATACCGTTCTCGGCGTCAGTTATGTGCCGATGACGTCGCGACAGCCGTATAAAGCGCGCGGCACTGCCTCATGGTATGGGCAGAAATTCCATGGCAAAAAAACTGCGAGCGGCGAAATTTACGATATGTACCGGATGACCGCCGCACATCCGACGTTGCCGCTGCCCTCGTATGCGCGTGTGACCAATCTCGCCAACGGTAAAGACGTTGTCTNNGTCAATGACCGCGGTCCGTTCCTGCACGGCCGTATCATCGATCTTTCATATGCGGCGGCGCACAAGATCGGCATCGCCGCCAACGGTACCGGCGAAGTTGAAATCGAAACGATCCTGATCGAGGCCGATGGCACGGGCAGCGCAAGCGTTCCGTCGGCCGCACCGGTT
>DBDN01000039.1:0-821 GCA_002293615.1 Betaproteobacteria bacterium UBA931
GGACGGACTTCGTGCTCAATGCGCCAGAATACTTTGGTTCGGTATGGCGGCAACCACGCCTTTCAATTCGGCAAGCTGTCGGCTGTCGGCTGGCAGCAGCCAGCCGCTTAAGGATAGCGGCATTTTCAAAACGCTCCGGGGCAAGAGCATCAAGGGGTTTTATCTGTGGCATGCGGTATTTCTGTTAGGAAAATGTATAGCAAAACCTTGTTTGGTATCGCTATCATACCGCATATATATACAAAAACCGCGTTTTGTATATATATCAAGTTTTCTTTTATATCAAAACGCGGTTTCGTATACACATCATTGAGCTGTTCAGAATGGAATATCGTCGTCGAAATCATCGACATTGCTGTTCTTCGACGCGCTCTGCCCGCCCGAGCTTGGCGAAGGCGCTTCTTCGCGCGGCGCCGAGAAAGATGCGTCACCACCGCCCGCGCTGCCCAAAAGCTGCATCCGATCGCCGACGATTTCGGTGGTATAGCGCTCATTGCCGTCTTTGTCGGTCCATTTGCGTGTTTGTAAACGGCCTTCGATATACACCGGACGGCCTTTTTTCAAGTATTCGCCCGCGATTTCGGCAAGGCGGCCGAAAAGCACGATACGGTGCCATTCGGTACGCTCCTGTTTTTCTCCGCTGCTTTTGTCGCGCCATTGGTCGGTGGTGGCAATGCTGAAGTTGGCGACAGCATCGCCGCCGGTGGTATAGCGCATTTCGGGATCGCGCCCCAAGTTGCCGATCAGGATCACTTTGTTGACTGAAGCCATGCTGGTATCTCCTTGTATTTTTCGGGCATCATCCCGAACGGGTGAAAGAG
>DBDN01000039.1:866-4493 GCA_002293615.1 Betaproteobacteria bacterium UBA931
CGCGATGCCGCGGCGCGGCGCGGTCAGGCTGGCGATCAGCCAGGCAAAGCTCATTGCCAGACACGCCGCAAAAATAGCGACATCGCCCCAAATTTGCCCAAGCGCGCCGCCTGCCGCCGCGCCGACAAACGCGCCGAAAAATTGCAGGCTGGAGTAAACGCCGGTAGCGGTGCCTTTGAGCGCGGGCGGCGCTTGTTTAGACACCAGCGACGGCAACGATGCCTCAAGCAGGTTGAACGCAGTAAAAAATGCGAGCAACCCGGCGACCAGCCACACCAGTTGTTGCGCGGAAAACATCAGCACGATTTGCGCGATGCACAATACGATGACGGCGCTGTTGAAAATACGCGAAGCGCGACGCGGATCATCAGCCGGGCGCAGCGCGGGAAGAATCAGCGCTATGGAAGCGAGCAACACGGGCAAATACACTTTCCAGTGCTCGTCGCCGTTCAAACCGGAAGCGCGCAGATCAAACGGGATCTGGACAAAGAGCGCCATCAGCACGGCGTGCAACACGAAAATGCCAAGGTTCAATCGCCACAAATGCGGATCACGCAATACAGCGAAAAAATCCTGCCAGATAACGCGCCGTTCGTCCGACGACTTGCCCGGCTCGGGAATACGAAAGCGCACGACCAAAAACGCCGCCAACGCCAGAATACCGGTCAACGCAAAAATGCCGGGAACGCCGATCCAGCCTTTGAGCACCGGGCCTGCAATTAGTGAAAAAATAAATGTCGCGCCGATGGTCATGCCGATGATTGCCATGGCTTTGGTGCGTACTTGCGGGCGGGTTAAATCCGCCGCCAGCGCAATGGCCACGCCGGAAATCGCGCCTGCTCCCTGCAATGTGCGCCCGACAATCACCCAGCCGATGGTCGGCGCCCATGCGGCAAGAAAACTGCCCAATGCAAAAAGCAGCAAACCAATATAGATAAGCCGTTTGCGCCCGTAGCGATCCGACGCCCAGCCGAACGGAATTTGCAACAATGCCTGCGTCAACCCATATATGCCCAGCGCCATGCCGACCCAGAAATGGTTTTGCCCACCGGGCAGATTTTCCGCGTAAAGCGCAAATACCGGCAGAATGATGAACATCCCGAGCATACGCAGCCCGAAAATGCCGGCAAGATTAAGCGTGGCGCCCAACTCGGCGGTGGTCATCCGGCTATGGTCAGAAACGTTTTGTTGAGCCATGTCGATTTAATGGATACGCTTGCCCGCACAATATTTCCCGATACATCCGGTTTTTGGCGAGCCGTGAAAACGCAGTATAGTAACAGGTTCGCTCACAATAATTCCCTTGTTTACGTATCAGGACACCATGGATTTTCTACGCATACGCGGCGCACGCACCCACAATCTGAAAAATATCGATCTCGACCTGCCGCGCAACCAGCTTATTGTGATCACCGGCTTATCCGGCTCCGGTAAAAGCTCGCTGGCGTTTGACACGCTCTATGCCGAAGGCCAGCGCCGTTATGTGGAATCGCTCTCGGCATACGCGCGCCAGTTTTTGCAACTATTGGAAAAACCGGATGTCGACCTGATCGAAGGTTTGTCGCCGGCGATCTCGATCGAGCAAAAAGCGACGTCGCACAACCCGCGCTCCACTGTCGGCACCGTCACCGAGATCCACGACTATCTGCGCCTGCTCTACGCCCGGGTCGGGCAGCCGCATTGCCCGAAATGCGGCCAGCCCATCGAGCGCCAGAGCATCNNGAAATCCATGATTATTTGCGCCTTTTATATGCGCGCATCGGCGAGCCTTATTGTTTGAACCACCCAAAACAGAAACTCGAAGCCATTACCGTATCGCAGATGGTCGATACCGTGCTGGCCATGCCGCAAGACACCAAAATCATGATTTTGGCGCCGCTTTTCTTCAATCGCAAAGGTGAACATCTCGATTTGCTCGATTCATTGCGCGGGCAGGGCTTTGTCCGGGTACGTGTCGACGGCACCGTTTATGAAATCGATGAAGTGCCCAAGCTTGCCAAGAACACCAAACACTCACTGGATCTTGTCGTCGACCGCTTGAAGATAAGCGAGGAATTCAAGCAGCGCCTCGCCGAATCGTTTGAAACGGCGTTGCGCCACGGAGACGCCCGCGTAATCGTGGCAAATTTGGATACCAACGACGAGCAACTATTCTCGGCGCGTTTCGCCTGCCCGATTTGCAGCTACTCATTGCCGGAGCTTGAACCGCGCATGTTCTCGTTCAATAATCCTGCCGGTGCTTGCCCCGAGTGCGATGGTTTGGGCGTGGTCACTTTTTTTGATCCCGAGCGTGTCGTTTCCTTTCCGCATTTATCGTTGGCGTCTGGCGCGATCAAAAGCTGGGACAGGCGCAATCCGTTTTACTTCCAGCTTTTGCAAGGGCTTGCCAAACACGCCGGATTTGACTTGGAAAAACCGTTTGAAAAGCTGCCGAAAAAAATCCAGAAGATGGTGCTTTATGGCTCCGGCGACGAGCTGATTGCCTTTTCATACGTCAATGAATACGGCAAAAAAGTGGTGCGTGAACGCCCGTTTGAAGGCATCATCCACACGCTGCAACGCCGTTATCGCGAAACCGATTCGGCGGCGGTGCGTGAAGAACTCGCCAAATACATCAACCATCGCCCATGCCCGGAATGCGCCGGCGCGCGCTTGCGCCGCGAAGTCTTGCATGTCAAAGTCGGCAACCGCGCCATCAATGAAATAAGCGCCGACTCCTTAAAAGACGCCATGCGGTTTTTTGAAGGCATACGTTTTTCCGGCCAGCGTGCCAAAATCGCCGAGAAAATCGTCCGCGAAATTATCGTGCGCCTATCCTTCCTCAACGATGTCGGCCTTGATTACTTATCGCTGGACCGCTCCGCCGAAACCTTATCCGGCGGCGAAGCGCAACGCATTCGCCTGGCCAGCCAGATCGGCTCGGGGCTAACCGGCGTGATGTACGTACTCGATGAGCCGTCGATCGGCTTGCATCAGCGCGATAACGGCAAGCTGCTCAAAACATTGCGGCATTTACGCGATCTCGGCAATACCGTCATTGTCGTCGAGCACGACGAAGACGCGATCCGCACCGCCGATTATATTGTCGATATCGGGCCGAAAGCAGGCGAACACGGCGGTGAAATTGTGGCGGCTGGCGGCGTTCAGGAAATCGTCAACACGCCGCGCTCGCTTACCGGGCAATATTTATCGGGCAAACGAAAAATTGAAATACCAAAAAAACGGTACCCGCCCCAAAAAGACAAGTGGCTAACACTCGAAAAAGCGCGCGGCAATAATTTGAAAGACGTCACGCTGAATTTGCCGGTCGGCCTATTCACCTGCGTTACCGGCGTTTCCGGTTCCGGCAAATCCACACTGATCAACGACACGCTTTATCACGCGATATCGCAACATTTGTATGGCAGCAATACCGAACCCGCTCCATTCGAAAACATCAAAGGGTTGGATCATTTCGACAAGGTAATCGATGTCGACCAATCGCCGATCGGCCGCACGCCGCGCTCGAATCCGGCAACTTATACCGGCCTTTTTACGCCAGTGCGCGAACTCTTCGCGCAAGTGCCCGAATCGCGCGAACGCGGTTACGCGCCCGGACGTTTTTCCTTCAACGTCAAAGGCGGCCGC
>DBDN01000054.1 GCA_002293615.1 Betaproteobacteria bacterium UBA931
GGCCATGGTTTTACTCTTGACGATAATGTCTTTAAGGATTTTATTGACGGCATGGCCGATATGAATTTCGCCGTTCGCATACGGTGGCCCGTCATGCAACACAAAGCGCGGGCGCCCAACGCCCGCTGCGCGAATCGCTTGATAGATTTTCTTTTGCCGCCACTCGTCCACCCAGCCCGGCTCGCGTTTGGCCAGGTTGCCGCGCATCGGAAACGGTGTTTCCGGCAAATTCAGTGTTTCCCGATAATCGTTGTTTTCCGACATTTCATTCTCTCATCTTCAAATCAATATTTTTATTAACCTACTTGCAATATTGCCCGCGCCTTTTGTGCATCCTGCCTGATCTGGTCTACCAGCGTATCGACGTTGGGAAAGCGCATTTCATCACGAATACGCCGGATAAACTCCACCTCGACATAATGTCCATACACATCTTCGGCAAAATCGAAAAGGTGTACCTCGAGCGTCGGCAATGCATTGCTTCCCGCCACGGTCGGGCGGACGCCGATATTGGCAACGCCGAAGCGCATTGCGCCAAGCCCGCGTACCCGCACGGCAAAAACGCCGGTAATGGCCGGCTTTAACGCCATCACCAGGTTCAATGTGGGAAAACCCATCATACGCCCGCGCCGGTCACCGCGACGCACACGCCCGTCAATCGAATAAGGCCGGCCAAGTAAAGACGCCGCCTCGGCAATATCGTTTTTCGACAACGCCTCGCGCACCGCCGTTGAAGACACACGCTGCCCATGGCGCATGACCGCCTCCATCTCCTCGACTACGAAAGCATTTTTTCGACCATGCAAAAACGCCAGATTTCCTTGCCGCCCTTTGCCGAACTTCGCTTCGGCGCTGATCAACAACCAGCCAACACGCATCGTTTTCGCCAGAAAAACATCCGCAAAAATATCGGCGCTCATTTGCGCCAAACGCCCGTCGAAACGCAGCAGATAAGTCCGCTCAATGCCCGTGCGCGCGATTTGGTTCAATTTGGCGCGCAACGACAATAATTTGCGCGGCGCCTGCGCCTTCATAAAATAATCGCGCGGCGACGGTTGAAACGTCAGCACAGACGGAATTAAATCCAGATCGCTTGCCGCTTCACATACCCTGCGCATCATCGCCTGATGCCCGATATGCACACCGTCGAAATTGCCCAACGCCAGAGCAACGCCTTTTTCGCGCGCGCGCTCCGACTCATATCGGGAAAGTACCGGCAATGTCCGAAAAATTTTCACAAAACACCATGAACACATCAAGGCGGCATCGAGGGAAACGTGCCGCCGTACGTCAAAACCATGCGCCAAAATAAGAGCCGTTGATTCTAACCCATCGGGCTGCCTGCGTCTGCCCAATGGATCGCTCCAGTTATTCGTCGCTTGGATTGACCTTATTCCGAAAAATCTGGCCAATTAGAATGAGACTGTAGATGATACCGGCTGAATTTGCCCACCGGCACAGAAAATCACCCCCTGCGGCGGAATCGAAAAAATCAAATTTTTCCAGTTTAGAGTGGTACGGATTTGGAGATAGGATTAATTATGTACCGATTATTACGCCTCAATATAATCGCTTGTAATAAGTAGCTTACGCACACTTCAAAAAAATACAAAAACATAACCGCCGAAACCAGTGCTTCGGCTTAAGTATTTAGACATGTTTAACATAACGAATGCCCTGAATCCGGGGGGGGGCGCGCGCCCAATCAGTGGCATGCCGTTTATTATGATCGGCTACACCATATAAAAAATCAATCCCGGAAATTCTGATACTGCAATGGGTAATCGGTAATATTTTTCTTCATCAGCGCAATCGCTTCTTGTAAATCATCGCGCTTGTTGCCGGAAACGCGCACGGTATCGCCTTGAATCGACGCCTGCACTTTCATCTTGTTGTCCTTGATCATCTTGACGATTTTCTTTGCCAATTCCTGCTCGACACCAGTGCGTACAGTAACGGTTTGCTTCACTTTGCCACCGGAAATTTTTTCAACTTCGCCTTCTTTGAGCGAGCGCACATCGACACTGCGTTTGCCCAGCTTGCCAACGACGATATCCATCACCTGCTGGCGTTTGAAATCATCATCGGCAAACAACGTCAATATTTTATCTTTGTATTCAACACGAGCGTCGGAACCTTTGAAATCGAAACGGTTGCCGATTTCTTTATTCGCCTGATCGACGGCATTACGCACTTCGACTTCATTAATTTCGGAAACAATATCAAACGAAGGCATGTTTTTTCCTTTCAGGTTCTGGCAATGCGAAATCGGGAGCCCGCTGGTTTCAATCGCGCTTAAATACGCGATTGGTCATTCAGGGATTCCCGATTGATTCCCGGCATTTGAATTTCCCGATTACTTCATCGGGCGTTTTTTCTTGGCCTCGATCCGCAAACGCAATGCGTTAAGCTTGATAAAGCCCTCGCCGTCTTTTTGATTGAACGCACCGCCGTCGTCTTCAAAAGTCACCACGTTTTCTTCAAACAACGAATCTTTCGAACTGCGCCCGACGCATTGCACGGTGCCTTTGTACAGCTTGAGACGCACAACGCCATTGACAAACGCCTGAGATTCATCAATGAGGTTTTGCAGCAGCTTGCGCTCAGGGCTGAACCAGTAACCGTTATAAATCAAACGCGCATAGCGCGGCATCAAATCATCTTTTAACGCGGCAACCTCACGATCCAACGTCAGCGACTCCATCGCTCTGTGTCCTTTGAGCATAATCGTGCCGCCCGGCGTTTCGTAGCAACCGCGCGACTTCATACCGACATAACGATTTTCAACAATATCCAAACGGCCGATACCATGCTTTCCACCCAGTTCATTCAATGCTGCCAATACTTTCGCCGGCGACATTTTTTTGCCGTCAATCGCGACAATATCGCCTTTTTTATACTCAAGTTCGATAACTTGCGGCGTGTTTGGCGCTTTTTCCGGCGAAACGGTGGTACGCCACATGGAATCTTCCGGCGTGAAATCGGGGTCTTCAAGGACACCGCCTTCATAGCTGATGTGCAGCATATTGGCGTCCATTGAGTAAGGTGCCTTGCCCTTGCGCTTCTTGAAATCGACAGGAATACCGTGCTTGTCGGCATAAGCCAGCAACTTTTCACGCGACAGCAAATCCCACTCACGCCACGGTGTAATAATTTTGACATCGGGCATCAATGCGTAAGCGCCCAATTCAAAACGCACCTGATCGTTACCCTTGCCGGTCGCACCATGCGCAATCGCATCGGCCTTGGTTTTTTTGGCAATCTCCACCATCCGTTTGGCGATCAGCGGCCGCGCAATGGATGTGCCAAGCAAATATTCGCCTTCATAAACAGCATTGGCGCGAAACATCGGAAAGACAAAATCGCGCACAAATTCTTCGCGCAAGTCGTCAATAAAAATATTTTCTTTCTTGATGCCCAGTTGCAACGCCTTTTTACGCGCAGGCTCCAGCTCTTCCCCCTGCCCGATATCGGCGGTAAAAGTGACCACCTCGCAATCATAAACGTCCCGTAACCATTTCAGGATTACTGACGTATCAAGCCCGCCAGAATAAGCCAGCACCACACGTTTCACTTTACTCATGAATTTTCCTCAACTGACATTGACACATCGCTTGCATCAGACAGCAAGCCGTTTATCTTCGCCGGAACAACCGCCATGCAAACGCATGTTCACGCACTTAATCGCCGTCCTGTTTTCAACGCGCCCCCGATTGACTATACCGCCGAAGGCCATGGCTGTTTATTTTAATCCGTTTTTAGTTGGCCGAGCAGCAAAAATTCAAGCAGTGCTTTTTGCGCATGCATCCGGTTTTCCGCCTCGACCCAGACCAGGCTTTGCGGGCCGTCAATCACATCCGCCGAAACCTCTTCGCCGCGATGCGCGGGCAGGCAATGCATGAATACGGCGTCGGGCGCGCCCAAGCTCATTACCTCGCCATCAACATGCCATCCCTTGAAATCGCGCATCCGCTTTTCGTTTTCGGCTTCCATGCCCATACTCGCCCAGACGTCGGTGGTAATCAACGATGCGCCGCGCGCGGCATCCAGCGGATCAGCGAACGTTTCCAGATGGGCGTGCTCAGCGTCGGTTAAACGCGAATCGTCGATAGCATAGCCGGGTGGCGTGGAAACATGCATTTTAAAATTAAGCATGGCGGAGGCATTAATCCACGAATAAAGCATATTATTGGTGTCGCCGATCCAAGCGACCGCTTTGCCGGTAATCGGGCCGCGGTGTTCCTGATAAGTAAAAACATCGGCAAGCACCTGGCATGGGTGGTATTCATCAGTCAGCCCGTTGATTACAGGCACTCTCGAATATCCGGCAAACTCCTCCACCATAGCCTGCGCATACGTACGGATCATGACAATATCGGCCATGCTCGAAATTACCCGCGACGTATCTTTGACCGGCTCGCCACGGGCGATCTGTGTGTCGCCTGCACTCAACATCAGCACATTGCCGCCCAATTGCAACATGCCGACCTCAAACGAAACACGCGTTCGTGTCGACGATTTTTCAAAAATCATCGCCAGCGTTTTATCGCTTAGCGTATGGCAGGGTTCGCCGCGCTTGAGACGCGCCTTAATCCACGCAGCGCGCTTGAAAAGATAATGGAGCTCATCGACAGAGCAATCGTTGAGCGTTAAGAAATGTCGGGGCTTCATCATTTTTGGGCTCTCCGGGAACGAATTGATCGAATACGTTTTGAAAAGTGGGTATGCATTATACAATGCATACATTACAACCTTCTTTATTTCTCGCCGCCCTGTTTCTATTGACCGGTCAAATGCAATAAAACCCAAAGTGATGAACGCTTCCCTCTCGCCATGCTCTCTGCGCCGAATCCCGATGACGCACGCGAGCTTCATACTCATCATCACCGCGATCTATGTTTGGGCTGCCTATCATTCAAGCGGGATGTACCCGGACACGCCACGCGATTTTTATTTCGCCCAGCGCATTGCTTTGGGCGATGAATTTCCCCTCAACGGTCCCGCGGCAAACAATACTTTCCACTCCGGCCCACTCTGGTTTTATATTCTGGCGCTTCCTCTCTGGCTGACCGGCTTGCCGGGGATCATTCCAATAACAGTCGGCCTCTTCGGTGCAACCAAATTTCTTCTCTATTACCGATTGGGATGGCTGTTTGGCGGCGCCCAGGCAGCGATTATTTTTGTTCTGGCCAGTTTATACCCCGGATGGTCTTCCTATACACTTGTTCCGCTCACACACACCATCGTAATAGAAGCAACCACAATACTCGGCATTTTCGCGGCAATTCATGCGCGTCGGCAACAAACATACCTTTCTTATGCCGCGCTGGGCCTCGCCGTCGCGCTGATGCTTCACGCCCATCCCACCGCTTTTTTTCCTGCGCTATTTCTCGGTATCTTCACGCTCTGGGCGCTGCCGACATGGAAAAGACGTTTTTCATTCATTTTGATAAGCATAGCGGTAACGACTCTTCTGTTTCTCCCGGTTATTATCGGACAAGCCATACATGGTTTTCCCGACCTTGAGAACTTGGCCTCTTACTCGAATAAAGAACCGCTGACGCTTTCACTAAAACGCTTTTTCGGGCTATGGGCGGCTGTCTTCTTGTACGGCACCCATTACATCGCGCGATTCTGGTTTGAGCTCCCAACGCTTGTTTGCCTTCTGCTTGTTCTCGCGCAATCGTGCGCTCTATTTGTCATCGGCAGAAGCCTTTATCTCTACGGAAAAACCTCTTATAAAAATAAAAAAATCATTGCGCTGCTGCTCGTTTTCATGATACTGCATACGTTCGTTATCATGCTGCTGCGCAGTATTACCCCTCTCTGGTTCAGTTTTTCTTATCTGCCCGCTATCACTATACTGTGCGGCATCGGCCTTTATGAACTGGGCAAACAAGGCGCCAGAGGGAGATATGCCGCGGTTTCCATCATGGTTTTCTGGTTTTGTTGGAGCATGGCCGGAAACTTTTATATCGGAAAATCTCTTTATGAACCTTTTGTCGATACGCCGCCTCCCAAAAAACGTTCCTTAATGAATATAAGCAATCTCGGATTTATCAATAACGGCAAACATATCACCGTCGCCCGATTCCCCATTGCCGATCTTTATACCATGGCGGAACCACTGTGCGATCCCGTACATGTTTACGGCCATTATGCGCTGTTTATTGACACGACGTTCGGTGCCGGCGTAGAGAAACATTGCACCTCCTCAAAACAGGTTTCTCTTGGCGGATATGTTGATATCCGACAAAACGAAAAAGGGATGATCGGTCTGCGGGACTACGCATGGACAACGCTTCAGCTTGAGCCGCAAAAATGGCTGGGCACATTGGGCGTTATCGCCCCTGAAAAAGTGTGGTCGGCATCAAAACCCTTATTTATTTCCAACCCAAACATGTATCCGCCGCATCGTGACACCCCTCTTGATATTCGGGACTTTTCCGTGGAAATAAAAATACCGACTGACCGGGCGATTCTGGTATCCAAACGCCTGGGAACCCTTCGTATCAGCAGTGCCTTTTTAAATGGCTCCTCTGTAGTGCCGTCGTATCAGGATATTTCAGGAACTTTTGTTTTTGCCCTGCCATTTTCAAACACATCAACAACCGATAAATATTCGAATTGGACTTTTAATATTCAAGGCGACCCCGATTACATCGATATCGTTTCATTCCGCGCCCAAACGACTCTCTGATCAAACCCCATGTCAAACTTATTTCATCCCATTTGCTCTATTATCATTCCGGTGCACTGTGAGGAAAATGTGCTTCCGCATACGATTCACACCCTGACAAAAACCATGGAGCCGTTATCTGTCGCCTACGAGGTCATTCTAATTGATGACGGATCGACCGATAACTCCTGGAATGTCATCAAAGCATTGAAAGATCAGTTTTCCATGATTGTTGCCGCCCGCTTTACCCGTTGCTTTGGCAAGGAAGCGGCCATCCGCGCCGGCTGTGAAATGGCGCAGGGGAAATCCGTGATTTTGCTTGACGCCGATTTGCAACACCCCCCTTCCCTGATTCCTCAAATGCTGCATATCTGGCAATCGGAAAACGTTGATATCGTCGAAGCGGTAAAAAATGAAGATATTCGGCAAGGCGGGAAAAGCTGGTACCGCAATCTCTACTTCAAAATCAATTCCCTTTTTACCGGGCTCAATCTGCGCGGCGCCAGCGATTTCAAACTTTTGGACCGAAAGGTTGTCAATGCTTATCTGAATTTACCGGAGCATAACCTTTTCTTTCGCGGGCTTGTTTCATGGTTCGGGTATAGAACGATTTCCATCCCCTTTACCCCCGAAGAACGCCCCTCCGGGAAAAGTAAGTGGCCTTTATGGAAGCTTGCCCGTCTGGCGCTGACCTCCATTACTTCGTTCAGCTCGACGCTGCTTCACGTTATAACGCTGTTGGGGTTCGTTTTTGTTTCACTTTCCGCTGCCCTTGGCATTCAAACGCTTTACAACAAAATTTCAGGAAATGCCGTAAGCGGTTTTACCACCGTTATTCTTCTCCTGCTGATCATCGGCAGCGCCATTATGTTGGCGTTGGGCGTTATTGGCGAATATCTGGCGCTGATTTATCACGAGGTCAAAAAAAGACCGCTTTATTATATCGATGAAAAAATTTCATCCGAACCGACAGCGTCCTTGCCGCCTCAAGGCATTCGTGGCTCTGCCGACAAGCCCGCTTCCGAATCAGACCGAACCAGCGCCAGTGCCGATGGGAAATCATCGGCAATATAATGCTCGCCGATAACATCGTGAATAAACCCCGTGCGTATCATGCTTTGACGCACGCTTTCATCCAGATCGAACAATATCAGATCACCGCCACGCTTTCGCATGGTTTTACTCAACGAGGCAAGCGCATCCAAACCGGTATCGTCGATATCCAGCACGTAATGCATGTCAAGCAAAACCGTCTTTGCCGAATTAAAACGCACATCCATCAGCGGTTCAATTTTTCCGACCGCACCAAAAAACAGTGAACCGCGCAAACGGTAGCAGGCAATACCATCGGGAAGGCCATCATGCGCCACGCGCTCAATCCGCGTCAGGTTGGATACGCGAAAGATAAAGAACAGGCTCGCCAGGATCAAACCGACCTCCACCGCCAAGGTCAGGTCAAAAATGACGGTAATAAAAAAAGTAGAAAGCAGAATGATGCGATAGTGCAAAGGGAAACGCTGCATCTGATAAAACGCGTGCCAGTCGCCCATATTAAACGCAACGATAATCAAAATCGCGCACAATGCCGCCAGTGGAATATGGCTTGCCAACGGCGCCGCCACCAAAACAATCAGCAGCAACACCAACGCGTGAACCATGCCGGAAATCGGCGAAAACGCACCGGCACGAATATTGGTGGCGGTACGGGCGATCGCCCCGGTTGCCGGAATACCGCCGAAAAACGGCACAACGATATTGGCAATGCCCTGAGCCATCAACTCCTGGTTAGCCGNNCATCAACTCCTGGTTAGGATCATGGCGATCATCGGTCTGTGCATCCGCCACACGCGCCGACAACAACGATTCAATCGCGCCCAGAAGGGCAATAGTCATTGTTGGCGCGGCCAATTTACGCAAACCATCCCAGGAAAAATCAGGAATCGCAAACATCGGCAGCGTTTGCGGAATCCCGCCTTCGAACCGTGTACCAACCGTTTCCACCGAAAAACCGAACGGGCGCAATAGCGCAACCGCAATGGAAGCCAGTATCATCACTGCAATCGGCGCCGGAATACGCATCATCCATACCCAGATTTTTGCCGTACTTGTCATTGTTTTATTGAACAAAGAGCGTGTTGCTTTCCATGTGGCACTCCACAGGTTCTTTTTTTGCAGAGGCTGGTCTTCCTGCGCTTTCAATGCCGCGCCCGTCGTCAAAATGTTATAAGCCGTCGGCCAAAACCAAATGGCCAACACGCAAACCGTACTCAATACTACGGAACACCAGTTGGTCGAACCGATATTGGCCGTAATCGCGCCGATTTTAGCGAAAAACTCTTCTGGCAATGCAATATCCAATCCCAGAAAATCCTTGACTTGCGAAAGCATGATCAGCACCGCAATACCGTTGGTGAAACCGATCACGATCGCCACCGGAATAAAACGAATTAACGCTCCCAGCCGCATCACCCCCATCAACAACAGCAAAATACCCGACACCATCGTACACACCAGAAGGTTGGCAAAACCGTACTCGATAACGATGCCGTAAACAATCACGATATACGCGCCGGTTGGCCCGGCAATTTGATAACGCGAGCCGCCAAGCGCCGAAACCAGAAAACCGGCAATGATGGCGGTGAAAATCCCGGCCTGCGGTGGCACCCCCGACGCAATAGCAAACGCCATCGCCAACGGTAGCGCCACCACACCGACGGTCACGCCTGCAGCCAGATCCGCTTTTAATTTTTCCTTATTGTAGCCGTCGATATGATTTAATAATGCGGGACGGAAAAGCTGTTTGAACATGGCATGTAATATTTGTTATTTTATTTTCATTCCGGGCTGTGCGCCGGAATCCGGTTGTAGAAGATATATCCCCAGCTCGCTTCCTGAGGCAGCAAGAACCATCCCTTCGGAAACGCCGAATTTCATTTTGCGCGGCGCGAGATTCGCCACCACGGGCGTCAAACGGCCGATCAATTGCTCCGGCCGGTACGCGCTTTTGATTCCGGCAAATACGGTACGCGGTTTTTCTTCGCCAAGATCAACCATGATCTTTAACAATTTATCCGCGCCCTCGACCGCTTCGGCATGAATGATCCTGCCGACCCGTAAATCGATCTTGGCAAAATCGTCAGCACTGATGGTCGTTACCCCAGCTGTTTTCGCTTCGGCCGTTTTCTTTTCCCCGCCTCGGGAACTGTTCTGCTTTTCGGTTTTTTCTTTCGCCTCACCGCCCGCCTGCTCCATCGTCGCCTGCTGCGCTTCGAGCAATTGATCAATTTGCTTCGGATCAATCCGCTTCATCAAATGCTGATACTCGTTAATCACATGCCCTGCCGCAAGCGGCGCTTGCGCGTCGCGCCAGCACATCGGCGCGATATTTAAAAACCGCTCGGCATCCGTGACCAACCGCGGCAATATCGGTTTTAAGTATAAGCTGAGTAAACGGAATGCCTCCAGTGCAACCGAACAGGTATTGTGCAGCAAAGTACGTTCGGCTTCACTTAAAACGTCAAAGCGTTTTGCCAGCACCCATGGCGCTTGCTGGTCCCAATAGGCATTCACTTGGTCGGCGAATTCCATGATTCCCCGCACTGCCTGTGAGAATTGACGTTTGTTGATCAGCCCGATAATCGTTTGCGCTTCTTCGCGAATTTCCCGAACAACAGGTAAGCCGGCAAAATCCTGGCCGAGCTTATTGTCAAAATGTTTTTTCAAAAACGGCGCGGCACGGCTGGCAATGTTGACGTATTTGCCGATCAGGTCGCTATTGACGCGCGCGACAAAATCATCGGGATTGAAATCAAGATCCTCGACACGATCGTTGAGTTTTGCCGCCAGATAATAACGCAGCCACTCGGGATTCAAGCCAAGGTCAAGATAAAGCTCCGGGCTGATCCCCGTACCGCGCGATTTGGACATTTTCTCGCCGGAAAAAGTGATAAAACCATGCACAAACACATTATCCGGAACATGATATGGCGCACCGGAAAATTTCAACATTGCCGGCCAGAACAGTGTATGAAAATAGACAATGTCCTTGCCGATGAAGTGATATTGTTCAATGCCGGGATCGCTCAAAAAATCCTCCAGCGTGAGACCTTCTTGCATCAGCCTTGCCTTCAGGCTCGCCAGGTAACCGATGGGCGCATCAAGCCATACATAAAAATATTTACCGGGCGCATCGGGGATTTCAATGCCGAAATATGGCGCGTCACGGGAAATGTCCCAATCGACAATCTTGCTTTCCTCTCCGTCTTTACCCAGCCATTCACGGATTTTATTTTCCACTTCGCTTTGCAAGCGGCCACCTTTGATCCAGTCACGCAAAAACTCAAGGCAGCGCGGATCCGACAAGCGGAAAAAATAATGTTCGGATTGTTTTAATATCGGCGCCGCGCTGGACAGTGTCGAGTATGGGCTGATCAATTCCGTCGCGTTATAAACGGCGCCGCAATGTTCGCAAGCGTCGCCATATTGATCCGGCGCATGACAGCGCGGACATTCCCCCTTGATGTAACGATCCGGCAAAAACATATTTTTTACCGGATCAAAAAACTGCTCAATCGTCTTATTCGATATCAACCCACCCTTTTTCAGGCGTTGATAAATATCCCGCGAAAGCGCGACATTTTCTGGCGAATCCGTACTGTGCCAATGATCGAACGAAATATGAAAACCGTTCAGGCATTTCGGCCGCGTTGCCGCAATCTTGACGACCAATTCCTGAGGCGTCAGCCCTTCGGCTTCGGCTTTAAGCATAATCGGCGCGCCGTGTACATCATCGGCACCGACAAAATACAGACGATCGTCTTCACCGAGCTGCATGCGCTGATGACGTACCCAGATATCGGCCTGGATATATTCCATAATATGGCCGATATGAAAAACCCCGTTGGCGTAAGGCAATGCTGTAGTAATAAAAAGTTTGCGCGGGCTAATTTGCGACATGATTCCGTGCCATAGCAAAAACAAGAAGATTGATTCTAGCAAAGAGCTTCGGGCTTTTCGGAAGTAAAACGATCTTTTCCGTCGATGACGCGATAAAATATCGAACTTTACAACGTATCACTCAATCATTGCGTACTGCGATCAAGCGTCGCTGAAGCTCGGAGCAAAGCATGACCATCACTGAAAGCGACATTCGCGCCTGTTTGAAAAACCTGATCGACCCGGATACCGGCATCGATTACATTACAGGCAAAAGTATCAAAGGCATCAATATCGACAACAATAAAGTTTCCGTTGACGTCACGCTCGGTTATCCGGCAAAAAGCCGTTTTGCCGCTGTTCGGGAGCAAATCAAGACCGCGCTTACCCAATTGGCGCCAAGCGGTGCGTTTGACGTGCGGGTTTCCAGCCATATTATCGCCCACGCGGTGCAACAAGGCATTAAACCGCTGCCCGGTGTCAAGAATATTATCGCGGTCGCCTCGGGCAAAGGCGGCGTCGGCAAATCGACCACGGCGGTCAACCT
>DBDN01000012.1 GCA_002293615.1 Betaproteobacteria bacterium UBA931
CAAAGGTTTGGCGGATACCGCGCTGAAAACGGCAAACTCCGGCTATCTGACGCGCCGCCTCGTTGACGTTACCCAGGATCTTGTCGTTACGGAGAGCGATTGCGGTACCAGTGACGGGGTTGTTCTGCATTCATTGGCCGAAGGTGGTGAAGTGATCGAGCCGCTACGCGATCGCGTGCTTGGTCGTGTGACTGCGCGCGATATCGTTCATCCGGAAACACAGGTGACTTTATATCCGGCCGGAACGCTGTTGGGCGAAGAAGAAGTGAACCAGATTGAAATACTGGGTATTGATGAGGTGAAGGTGCGTGCGCCGCTTACTTGCGAAACACGCTACGGTTTGTGTGCGAAGTGTTATGGCCGCGATCTTGGGCGCGGGCAACTGGTTAATGTTGGCGAAGCCGTAGGCGTGATTGCGGCACAATCCATCGGCGAGCCGGGAACGCAGTTGACCATGCGTACTTTCCACATCGGTGGTGCGGCATCCAGAACGGCGGCTGTGTCGCAAGTAGAATCCAAAGCAGCGGGAACGGTGCGCTTCTCATCGCAGATGCGTTATGTGACCAATGCCAAAGGCGCATTGATCGTGATCGCTCGCTCGGGTGAAATTTCTATTGTTGACGACAATGGCCGTGAGCGCGAGCGTCACAAAATACCTTATGGCGCAACATTGCTGGTACAAGATGGTGAAACGCAGAAAGGCGGAAAACATNNCAATGGGATGCCACTGCGCGCCCGATCATTACCGAGTATTCGGGACGGGTCAAGTTTGAAAATGTTGAAGAGGGCGTTACCGTTGCCAAGCAGGTGGATGACGTAACCGGCCTTTCCACGCTGGTGGTGATTGATCCCAAGCGTCGCGCCGGCAGCGTATCGAAAGGGGTTCGCCCGCAGGTAAAATTGCTTGACCAAAGCGGCAATGAAATCTTCATTGCCGGTACCGATCAACCGGTGAATATTACTTTCCAGCTCGGCTCCATCATTACGGTGAAAGACGATCAGGAGGTAAAAGTGGGCGAAGTGTTGGCGCGTATTCCTCAGGAAACATCGAAAACACGCGATATTACCGGCGGCCTTCCGCGTGTGGCAGAGCTTTTCGAAGCGCGTTCACCGAAAGATGCGGGCATGCTTGCCGAGGTAACCGGTACGGTTTCTTTTGGTAAAGATACCAAAGGCAAACAGCGCTTGGTGATTACCGATATGGATGGCGTGGCGCATGAGTATCTGATTCCCAAAGATAAACATGTGATGGCGCACGATGGCCAGGTCGTCAATAAAGGCGAGGATATTGTGGACGGGCCGGCGGATCCGCATGATATTTTGCGTTTGCTGGGTGTCGAAGCGCTGGCGCGTTATATCACCGACGAAGTACAAGATGTTTACCGTCTGCAAGGCGTGAAGATCAACGATAAACATATCGAAGTGATCGTGCGCCAGATGTTGCGTCGTGTTCAAGTGACCGATGCGGGCAACACCCGTTTCATTACCGGCGAGCAAGTGGATCGTTCGGACTTGCTTGACGAAAACGATCGCGTGATCAAGGAAGGGAAAACACCGGCAACGTACGAGCATATGCTGCTCGGTATTACCAAAGCGTCGCTTTCCACGGATTCGTTTATTTCGGCAGCGTCGTTCCAGGAAACCACGCGCGTGCTGACTGAGGCGGCCATCATGGGCAAACGTGATGAATTGCGTGGTTTGAAAGAAAACGTCATCGTCGGCCGATTGATCCCTGCCGGAACGGGGTTGGCGCATCATGCGCTGCGTCGTGCCCAGCAGAAACATGATCCAGAAGCAGCATTGGCCGCGGCGGTGCAAGCCGAAGCCGGTCATGTCGAAAACGAAGGCGATACGGCAGGAGCCGCGTTGTAATCGCACAAGAGGAAGGGTATTTTTCTGACCGATAAAACGGGTTTTTTTGGAAGCCCGTTTTATATTGTTGCGCTAAGGTAACCGAGGGGATAAAAAAATGGCTTAGCAAAAAGCTAAACCATTCATTTTTATTGGTAGGCCGTGCAGGATTCGAACCTGCGACCAACGGATTAAAAGTCCGCTGCTCTACCAACTGAGCTAACGACCCGAAGAAGAAGCGCGATTATAGAATAAAAAGCGGTGACCGCCAAGCGTAAAACATGCTTTTTTGGCGGGAAAGGGGTTGTTATACGGTTTTTTAATTGAGGTCATGAAACAGAAAATCGGGCAGGATATCGATATCAATGCCCTCTTCGGCAAGAGCTTCTATGTCATTTTGAGCAGCCTGCCCGCGGATAGGCCGCAACGGCGTTTCATGGTAATGCATTTTTCGGGCTTCTTCGGGGAAGCGTTCTCCGACATTTTCGGTGTTGCTCACGATTTGGCGCAGGCGCGCGATCATATCGGTAGTGGCGGAGGGTATCGCAACATGGCGCTGCTTTGTAGGCTCAGTTTCGGGACGTTTTATTTTTTTGTTGCGCACTTTCGCGGTAAGCCGTTTGTCGATCTCGGTGTTGCCGCAAATTGGGCATTCGAGGAGGCCGCGCTCTTTTTGCTGGTCAAACGATTCCACGCTGGCAAACCAGGCTTCAAAAATATGGCCGCAATGGCGACAGACAAGATCAAAAACAATCATAGTGATTCGATTGTCGCATGAATCCGCGGCAAGCCTTTTGAAAAAGACGAAAAGTGCTTTTGCGTAACGGTCATATCTTGGCGAGAATGCGACGGATTGGCGTTGGCATAGCGCATGAAAGCGCTTCTTTATGGCGATAAAAACGGCAATGGTTTGTTTGACGCAGTCGTTCGTGTGCCACATGCAGCTCGACGGGTGTCATAATGAGCAACCGATGCGTTAAGCGATGCCGGACAGGCGTATGCACAACATGATCGCACGCTTTTAGCCCGAAGCGTTGCTTTACGATTTGTGTGGCGTCTTCACCCATCGCACATTCGGGGAAGCTCCACAATCCCGACCAGATTTTTTGTGTGCGTCGCTCCTCAAGTAAAATACGGTCTTGATGGCGGATTACCAATAATTGAAAAGGTATTTCCGGAATTGTTTGGCGTTGTCTGGGGCTTGGCAATAACGCGGTTTGTTGTGCCGCGTGGGCAAAGCAATCCTGACGCAATGGACAATGTGGGCAATCGGGACACGTGCGCGTACATATTTGTGCGCCGAGATCCATCAGGCCTTGCGTGTAGGCGGGCAGATTGTTTTTCGGCAACAAAGTTTCGGCAACGGCCCACATATGCTTTTCAACGGAGGACTGTGTTGGATCGCCTTCAATGCCGTGATGGCGGGCGAGAATTCTTTTGACGTTGCCGTCAAGAATTGCGGCGTGGCGATGAAAAGCAAAAACGGCGATTGCGGCGGCCGTCGAACGGCCAATGCCGGGCAATTCGGTAAGCTCCTGCTCTGTTTCGGGAAAGGTGCCGTGGTAATCGTCAACAATACGACGCGCCGTATGATGTAAAAAATGCGCGCGACGATAATAGCCCAACCCCGACCAGAGTTCGAGCACTTGCGTTACAGGAGCGCGCGCAAGAGCGAAAACATTGGGGAAAACACTTAAAAAACGTAAATAATAGCTCTTGACCGTTTCGACTTGCGTCTGCTGGAGCATAATTTCCGAGAGCCAGATACGGTATGGGTCGCGGGTGTTTTGCCAAGGCAGATGATGGCGACCGTGTCGGCGCTGCCAGAGGATGATGCGTTGCGCAAAGGAAGGAGCAGGCATGTTCAAAAGAAACGCAGAAAGCAGGGCGCTTTCCGCGTTTCGGTTTGGGGCATATGAGATGGACGCGATTAACGCAATCGTTGCTTGGCTTTGCCTGCGGCGTCACTGCCCGGATAACGGGCGATCAGCGTTTGCAGCGTAGTTTGGGCAGCGTCATGTTGTCCAAGTTCGGTTTGCGCGGAGGCAAGATTAAGCATCGCGTCCGGTACTTTCGCGCTGTCCGGATATTTTTGCAACAATTCGGTTTGCGCCTCGATCGTTGCGCGGTAATTGCGTTGGGCAAAACGCGCGTTGCCCAACCAGTATTGGGCGGCGGCAGCATTCGTACTTTGCGGGTAGGTTTTAAGGAACGCGGAAAACGATGTTGCCGCGCTTTCATAATCACCGCGCTTGAACATATCCATGGCGCGCTGATATGCCTGCTCTTCGTTTTCAGGGCTGGCGGTGACAGTAGTTTGCCCGCCGGGAGCTGTCGCGTTGTTCGATACCAGTGGCGTGACGCCGCCCTCGAGAGCGCGCAACCGCGCATCGAGGTCGGCATAAAGATCGCGTTGACGCTTTTGGGTTTCATCGACCTGGTAACTCAGTACCTCGATTTGTCCACGAAGTTGCGCAATGTCTGCACGCATCAAGTCAATCTGGCTGGCAAGCTCAATGACACCTTGCGCGGTTTTTTGCTCGGCGGCGCTGAGTTGCGTATTCAGTTGTGCTTCGATTTGCGCGAAACGTGTATTGATTTCGTCGATACGCGCATGTGCTTTGTCGTCACCAAATAAGGCGAACACATTACCGGAAGCCAGCGCGCAACACAGGGCAACTGAAAATAAAAAACGCTTCATAATACGATCTCCGTCAATAATCTGACGAACGGCTATTCGCCAAGATAGAGAACATCAACACGACGATTTTCCGCCCACGCGATTTCATTGCTTTCGATATTGCGCGGACGTTCTTTGCCGAAGCTGATCGTTTCGATCTGGCTATCCTGAGCGCCAAGCAATACCATCAGACGCTTTACCGCATCGGCGCGACGCTGGCCGAGAGCGAGGTTGTATTCGTGCGTGCCGCGCTCGTCGGTATGGCCTTGTAAAGTCATTCTCGCAGTGGGATTGGCGGCAAGGTATTGTGCGTGCGCTTCGACGAGGCCACGATATTCGTCTTCCACAACATAGCTGTCAAACGCGAAGAAAACACTGCGGCGCGACAGAATATTGGCCGGATCCTTGAGCGGATCGGTACCGAGATTCTGGCCGTGAACGCCATCGCCGCTCGCGCCCGAAGTTGATGCGCCACCGGCATTGTCGGCAATCGGGCGGTCCTCAACCGGGGCGCCTTCGTGATCGGTTGTCGACGCACAGCCCATGACTAAAATACCCGATAGAACCATCAAACCCACTTTTAAAAAACGCAACATAAAACCCCCATTGGTTAAGCGCAATCAAGCGCATTGAAACATTGAAAATCAGATAAAAATAAAATTAAAGAATAGGCCCCCACGCCGGTTCGCGCACCTGCTCGGTTAATGCGCCGATACGCTGACGAATGGTGCCGTCAACCGATACTGCCGATAATATACTGCGGCCGCCGCTTGTGCTTGAATAAAGAATATAACGGCCGTTGGGCGCTACGGACGGGCTTTCATCCATAGGCCCTTGCGTCAACGCCATGGTTTGTCGTGTCTGAAAATCCATGGCGGCAATTTGAAAACGGCCGTTATCGCGACGAACAAACACCATTCCTTTGCCGTCGGGCAGCGGGCGCGGTGAAACATTGTGCGAACCTTCGAAAGTGACGCGCTCGGTACGGCGATCCATGATCCAGAAACGGTAAATCTGCGGCGAACCGCCGCGATCCGACGTAAACAGGATGGATTGCCCATCCGGCATGAACGCCGCTTCGGTATCAATCGCCCCAGGCGATGTCATCAGCCGTTGCGCGGCATTGCTGCCGTCCGCGGGCATGATGAAGAGCTGTGAGCCGCCCTCGCGCGACAGGGTCACAATGAGTTGCGTTCCGTCGGGCGACCATGCAGGCGCGCTGTTGCTGCCGCGAAAATTGGCGATGGCTTTGCGGCTGCCGTTCATCAGCGATTGCACATAAACAACAGGTTTCTGGCTTTCAAAAGACACATAGGCAATGCGCGTGCCGTCAGGCGAAAACCTAGGCGAAATCAGCGGATCTGCCGAGGTGACGATGGTCTGCGGATTATCGCCGTCGGCGTCGGCAACCAGCAGCATGTATTGCTTGCCTTGCTGCGTAATGTAGGCGATGCGCGTCGAGAAAACACCCGGTTCGCCGGTAAGTTTTTCATAAACGATATCGGCAATGCGATGGGCGGTAGCGCGAAGTTGCGGCGATGTCACGGTAAACGCCATATTGGCCAGTGTTTCTTGCCTGACGGTATCGATTAACGCGAAACGGACCTCAATCGTATTGTTGGGCATGGGACGCATATTGCCGATCACAACAGCATCCGCGCCGCGCGCCCGAAAAATACTCGTATTGACCTCTTCGGGGAGATAGGGGCGCGGCACGATACCGGTTTCGTCGATCAAACGGAAACGGCCGGAACGTTTTAAATCGTTGCCGATGACTGTTGAGACGCTGAGCGGATAAGTTGCTTCATTGCCGAACGGCACAACGGAAACAGGGAGTGCCGCGCCGGAACCGCCGATAATATCGATTGTTAATTGCGCCTGAACGGTAAGCGGGTAAAGAAGCGCGCCGCTCAGGAGAAAAATAAAAATATTACTTTTCAAAAATCGATAAAAACAATGAATTTTTTTGAGGCGGCGCACAGGTCTAATCTCCGAAGATGGCAAAGCGGGAAAACAGTCGAGAATTATAGCGGCAGTTCATTGTGAACAGGGCGTCTTTCGTAACGAAACCATAATAGATACGCCGATAAAAAATCAATGCGGCGCGAGGTAAGTGGGCAAACCAAAGGTTTCGCCGAGATGGTCGGCGACTTGCTGGGCTTCGGCACGACCCTGGAACGGCCCGATGAATACACGATATTTACCGTCGTCTTTTTGCTGAATCTGTGCCTTGTATTGTGCGGATTCAACGACACCCTGGACGTGTGTCAAAAAGCTTTCGGCATTGGCGTAATTCACGAAAACGCCGAGCTGTACGATGCTGCCTCCGGCAACGGTCTGCAACGGTGTGTCCGAAGCAGCGGCGGTTGATACGCTTCCCGGCATTGGGGCCGGCGCGGGCGCGGGCGTTACGGGAACCGG
>DBDN01000008.1 GCA_002293615.1 Betaproteobacteria bacterium UBA931
CGGCCCGCTGGCGGGGTGGCACGCCGCACTGATGGCGGCGGAGACGCCGTGGCTGGTGTTTGCGCCCTGCGATTCGCCGCGTATGCCGACCGACTTGGTGGCACGGCTTTACGATGCGCTTGCTGATAAAACGTTACCGTGCGCCCGATCATGCGTCGTGGTGCCAAGTACAAAAAAGGGCTTGCACCCGGTGTTTGCTTTGCTGCACCGCGATTTGTTGCCGTCCCTGACGCAATACCTTGAAAGCGGCGAGCGCAAAGCGGAAAGCTGGTGCCGCGCCCAAGAAATGATCAAGGTTTCGTTCGACGACGAGAGCGACGCGTTCTGCAATATCAATACGGAGCAGGATTTGCGCTATTTTGAACAAGGTGAGAAACATGACTACTTATGATTTGATGAAACAACTGGCCGGCGCAGAGGATTACGATCCCAACTCCATGCGCGTGGAACGCGCGCGCGAATTCATTCGCAAAACGTTAGCGCCGGTATGCGGAAACGAAATGTTGTCGCTAAAAGACGTGTTTGGCCGGGTATTGTTTGAGGATATTGTTTCTCCGCTTAACGTGCCCGGCCACGATAATTCGGCGATGGATGGCTACGCGCTGCGTTTTGCCGATATCAACAGCGGCGGCGAAACAACGTTGAAGTGTATCGGCGAATCGTTTGCCGGTCACGCGTTTCACGGAACCGTGCGCCATGGTGAATGCGTGCGCATTTTTACCGGCGCCGTGATGCCGGAGGGTGCGGATACGGTCGTGATGCAGGAACACAGCGCCAAAGGCAATGATGATACGGTGACAATGGCTGCCGATGCGGTGACGGCGGCGGGGCAGAACCGTCGCTTTGCCGGAGAGGATATTCAAAAGGGCGCAATAGTTTTCAAGCGCGGCCAAAGGATCGGCGCGCCGGAGCTTGGCGTATTGGCATCGTTGGGCGTTGCCGAAGTGGCGGTGTTCCGCCGTTTGCGAGTCGCGTTTTTTTCGACGGGCGACGAATTAACGCCGATCGGCGCGCCATTGCCCGAAGGCAAGATTTACGACAGTAACCGCTATTCGCTTTACGGCATGCTGAATCATCTGGGTATGGAGGCGATGGATCTCGGCGCAGTTCCCGATGTGCCGGAGAGAATCGAAAACACGCTGAAAACAGCCGCGCAGAATGCAGACGTGGTGATTTCCATCGGCGGCGTTTCGGTCGGTGCGGCCGACTTCATCAGATCGTTGCTGGATAAATTGGGACAGGTGTTGTTCTGGAAGTTGGCGATGAAGCCGGGCAAACCCCTGGCGTACGGCATGATTGGTGATGCGCATTTTTTCGGCTTGCCGGGAAACCCGGTAAGCGCGATGGTGACCTTTTACCAGTTTGTCCGTGAAGCGCTGCTTATATTACAAGGCCAGGCAGTGGCATCGCCGCTGCTGTTGCCTGCAGTTTTGACGGCACCCGTGAAAAAAGCGGCAGGCCGCGTTGAATTTCAACGCGGCGTTTGTGAAGCCCGTGATGATGGCTGCCTTGTGGTCACACCGGCGCCGGAACAGGGGTCGGGAATTTTATCGTCGATGGCCAAAGCCAACTGTTTTATCGTGCTGCCGCTGGAGGCAGGCAAACTGGCTGCAGGCGAAACGGTGAACGTGCAGTTATTTTCCGGGTTGGTCGGTTAAGTAAATGAAAATCAACATGGCGTTACGACCGTTTATGCATGAAACTCGGTTTAGTTATATTTTAGGCAATGATGAAAACGCAAACGAAAGTGCAGCACTGGGTCGCTTGCCGCGATTGCGATTTATTGCAAGTCGTTGAACCGCTTGCGCCCGGGGAATCCGCGCGTTGCGCGCGCTGCAACGCGCTTTTGGATGTACGCACAGGGGGCGGTATTGATTGCGCGCTGGCACTGACCGTTGCCGCGCTGATCACATTGGCCGTTGCCAACATTTATCCGATTCTCTCGATTCGCCTGCAAAGTTTTACGGGGCAAGCGACGCTGCTTGATATGGTACGTATCATGTATGCGCAAGATATGGCGTTGGTCGGCGCAGTAGTTTTGATTACGGCATTGATCGCGCCGGCGCTGATGCTCGGCGGCATGTTTTATTTGCTGTTGCCGTTGCGCTTGGGTTATATTCCTTTTGGCTTTTCGTGGTGTTATCGCATGGTGCGGCATTCGTCGCCATGGGTGATGACGGAAGTGTTGATTCTGGGCGTGGTGGTTTCTTTTGTAAAATTAAACGCCATGGTATCGGTGCAAGTCGGCATTGCCGCGTGGGCGTTCGCTGCGACGATGGTCCTGCTGGCGGCGATTGCGTCAAGCATCAATACGCAGGCTTTGTGGCACTACTACGAGAAGTATTCCGGAAAAGATAGCCGACATGGATACGTTTCCGTTTGATCCTGCCGCTTATAGCGCTGCGCAAATGGGGTATGCGCGCTGCCCGATGTGCACGTTGGTATCGCATATTGAAGACACCGATAAAAAAAATTATTGCCCGCGTTGCGGCACANNACCCGCCAGTGTTTCAACGACCTGGGCGCTGCTCATTGCCGCGAGTATTTTTTATCTTCCCGCCAACCTTTTGCCGGTCATGGAAACTACTCATCTGGGCGCGACCAGGGACAACACGATCATGGGCGGCATCGCGTCGATGTGGACAAGCGGCTCATGGGACTTGGCGATACTGATTTTTATAGCAAGTTTTGTGATTCCACTGAGTAAACTGATCGCTTTGGCGGTATTGCTGCTCAGCGTTCAAATGCGTTCAACATGGCGACCTTTGCAGCGAACGCGCCTGTATCGTGTGGTGGAAACGATCGGCAAATGGTCAATGCTGGATATTTATGTGGTTTCTATCATGACGGCGCTGATTACATTCGGTTCGCTGATGGGCGTTCATATCGGTATGGGCGCGATTGCTTTTAGCCTGGTGGTTGTTTTGACTATGTTTGCGGCGCGGTCATTTGATCCGCGTTTGATCTGGGATGCTGCCGAAAGCCGGAAAAACCGAAAAGGAGACGATGATGAGTGAAGCGCCTATTTCCGTACCGAAGGCTGTTACGCATAAAAAAAGGCATTGGGCGCTTTCCATCGTCTGGATCATCCCATTGATTGCCGCGCTTACCGGAGGCTGGCTGGCGGCTTCGGCAATCAGAAGTCAGGGCTCGATAATTACGATTGCGTTTGATAATGCGGAAGGACTTGAAGCCAAACAGACCAGAATCAAATATAAGGATGTCGGTATCGGTACGGTGCAGGAAATTCGCTTGTCGGATAACCATGAGCAAGTGATCGTGACGGCGCAACTCGATAAAGAGGCCAATGTGTTGTTGCGTGATGACACGAAGTTCTGGATAGTGAAAGCGCGTGTCGGCGGCGGCGGTATTTCCGGGTTGAGTACGCTTTTGTCGGGCGCCTATATTGGCGTTGAGGCCGGTACCAGCGAGCGAAAGCGGACGGAGTTTGTCGGCCTTGAAGCGCCGCTCGTTTTAACCAACAACTTACCGGGGAAAACGTTCTTGTTAAAAACATACGATCTTGGCTCAATTGATTATGGATCCTCGGTCTATTTCCGAAACATCAATGTTGGCAAGGTGGTGACTTACCATCTTGACGAAGATGGCCAAAATGTTTCCGTTGAAATCTTTGTCCATGCGCCTTACGACCAGTTTGTCCTGGATGAAACACGCTTTTGGAAAACCAGCAGCTTTGATGTTTCCGTTGATACGGAAGGTCTCAAGTTATCGGCGGGGTCGTTAGCGTCTGTTGTCTTGGGCGGTATTACTTTTGCTACGCCGGGTGATTACAAGGGAAACAATCCGGCAAAAAAAGGCGACGTGTTTACGCTTCATCATTCCCGAGAAGAGGCGTTTAAAAAACGCATTGATTCAGGTACGGCATACGAAGTGATTTTCACCGGGGCTNNGCCCCGGCGCGCCGGTGGAATTGCTTGGCATTCCTGTGGGGGAAGTAGTTTCTGTTAACGCAGCCTTTGATGCGCAAAAAAACAATATTATGATTCCAGTGAAAATCGTGCTGTATTCGGATTGGCTGGGTCCATATGCATCCATCACCAATGACGGCAAACCGCTCAGTATCCAAGAGCGCGCAGAGATCATGAAACGGCTGGTCGAGTCCGGTTTACGCGCTCAAATACGTACCAGCAATCTCCTGACCGGCCGTCTTTACATCATGCTTGATTTTTTCCCATCCGGTAAAAAAGCAACACTGGATACCGGGAGCGCAATGCCGATATTGCCTTCTGTTCCCGGCGATTTCCAGAACGTTCAGGCGTCGCTGATCAGTATTTTGGATAAACTCGATAAGTTGCCGTACAACGACCTGGCGGATGATTTAAGGGGGACGTTAAGAGCGCTGAAAGAAACTATTGATAGCGCCCAAATAATGGTCATGCACTTTGATCGGGAAGTCGTTCCGCAAATCACGTCGGTAATGAGTGAAGCCCAAAGGACGTTGGAAAAATCAAACCGACTTTTAGCGCAGGATTCGCCGATGCAGCAGGAGCTGCATGATGCTTTAAGCGAGGTATCGCGAGCGGCGCAGTCTGTGCGCGACTTAACCGAATATTTGTCGCGGCATCCTGAGGCTTTGTTGCGTGGCAAACCCGACGAGGAGGTGCAATGATGTTTCTCAGGAATATTTGTTTTGGCTTATTGTGCATGCTTCTTTTGGCAGGATGCGCGACATCGCCCGCAACTCGGTTCTATACGCTGAGCGCGATAAAAACCGAAGAGGCAACGCAGAATTTCGTCACGCCGAAATATCGCATCGTGATTGGGCAGGCCACCATCCCCGATACGGTGAACCGCGCGGCGATCGTTACGAGACAAGGCGATAACCAGGTACAGGTACACGAAAATCATCGTTGGACGGAATCGTTGAAAACCGAAATTCCGCGCGTAATCGCACTGAATCTCTCGGCATTGCTTCCCGACGCGCAGGTGGCGGGATACCCCCAGCGGTTGGCGCTGGCTGATGCGGATTTCGATGTGGTGCTTGACGTACGGGCATTTGATGCCATGCCGGGCAAGGCAGTGGCGCTGGATGTGCAATGGCGTATTCAGAATCGCACCGATGAAAAGCGGACGCTCATACAACACGCACGGTTAACGGAAGAGGTGGACGGCGATGGAATGGCGGCGGTAGCGGCGGCATTCAGCCGAGTGCTGGCAACGCTTTCCGAGGAAATGGCGGCGGTGGTTCGATCAGAAACTCTTAAGCAATCTGATTCCTGATATTTTGCTGTTATCCGTCGGGCGAACGCTGCAATGTCGAAACATGCAAACCGAATTCTCCGCGGTTGCGGTCGAAAAAATAGCAGCGCAATGTTCTGCTGATCGTGCGAAAAGCGATATGACCCCACGGAATTTCCTGTTCGCGAAAAAGCCGTACCTGCAGGCTTTCCGCGCCCGGCGAGAACTCCGGCTTGATCAAATGGGCAAGAAACATCAGATGAACTTGCCCGATTTCAGGCACGCTTAACACGGCAAAAAGCCGCTCGATTTCAGCGTGCGCATGTGCTTCTTCCTGTGTTTCCCGTAAAGCGCCTTCATCGATGGGTTCGCCGATTTCCTGAAATCCGGCAGGCAGTGTCCAAAAACCGCGACGCGGCTCAATGGCTCTTTTGCATAGCAAAACCTGGTCTTGCCAGATCGGAATGGTGCCAACAATGACGACGGGGTTTTCATAATGAACCGCACCGCACGAAGCGCAAACATGACGCAAGCGATTGTCGCCTTCAGGAACGCGCAATTCGAGTTTGCTTGCGCATCGGTTGCAAAAATTCATTTCCATAAATGAGCAAAGCTTATAAAGGAACTTCACTCGCTCGAATGAAATGGGTCCGGTAGTATTTCAATTCTTCGATGGACTCATGAATATCGGCAAGCGCTTCGTGGCGGGTATCTTTGATAAAACCACGCGCGACATCCGGACGCCAGCGCTTGCACAACTCCTTGAGTGTGGAAACGTCGAGGTTACGGTAATGAAAAAAAGCTTCTAATTCGGGCATCCAGCGCGCCAAAAAACGGCGATCCTGGCAAATACTGTTGCCACACATCGGTGAAGTGTTTTTTTCCGCCAACGGTATTAAAAAATCAAGCGCCGCCCGTTCGACATCGGCTTCGGACAACGCCGATGTTTTCACGCGATCGATCAGCCCGGAACGTCCGTGCATACTTTGATTCCAGGCATCCATCGCGTNNCGTTAAGCTGCGCATCGTCTTGATGCACCGCCCACGACGGCGATTCGGCAACAGTATTCAAATCCGGGTCGGTAACGACCAGGGCGACCTCCAGAATACGATTTTTGTCGGGATACAGTCCGGTCATTTCCAGATCAATCCAAATCAATCGTGTTGCGATATCTGCCATTTCTGTTTCCTTTTCGAACCACGGTTCGCGTACAATAATACGCCTTATTGTCGCATATCCATATTTGTCATCCGGAATGGTTTCAATGTCTTTTTCCTGGTTTACCTTACTTTTTCTGGCGGCGGTTTCATTGGCGGTTATTTTGCGTTACTGGCTGTCATTTCGGCAAACCCGGTTTGTCATGGCGCATCGCGAAGCAGTTCCTTCAGCATTTGCAGAAAGAATAACACTTGCCGCACATCAAAAAGCGGCTGACTACACTATTGCCAAGCATTCGTTGGGGCGTTTGGAAATATTCGCTGACACGGCTATTTTATTGGCTTGGACATTGGGTGGTGGGCTGGCGCTGTTGATGTTGGCCACGTCGGCCTTGCCGCCATTGTGGCAGGATGTCGCGCTGATCGTATCGGTGTCGCTTATCGGCGGATTGTTGACGTTGCCGTTTTCTTACTGGGCGACATTCGGCGTCGAAACGCGTTTTGGTTTCAACCGCACGACGCGCCGTTTATGGCTGCTTGATTTATTGAAGAGTATGTTGGTGGGCCTGGCAATCGGCATTCCGTTATTGGCGCTGCTGCTTTGGCTGATGCGCGCGGCGGGAACGTATTGGTGGCTGTGGGCGTGGCTGGTGTGGATGGCTTTTCAGTTGCTGATGCTCTTGATTTACCCGACATTGATTGCGCCGCTGTTCAATAAATTCAAACCGCTTCCTGAAGGCGAGACACGTTGCCGCATCGAAAAACTGCTGCAACGTTGCGGCTTTACGTCAAGCGGCTTGTTTGTGATGGACGGCAGTCGCCGCAGTGGGCACGGTAACGCTTATTTCACGGGCTTAGGAAACGCCAAACGCGTGGTGTTCTACGACACATTGCTCGAACGCCTGAACAATGATGAAATCGAAGCGGTGCTGGCGCATGAGTTGGGGCACTTTAAACGCCATCACATCAAGAAGCGTATTGTTTTTTCCTCGTTGTTGTCGCTGGCTGTTTTAGCACTTCTGGCGTGGCTGATGCAACAGACCTGGTTTTTTACCGGGCTGGGCATTCCGGGAGAGTCCGTTCATGAAGCGTTAGCACGTCCCGGTATTGCACTAAGCCTTTTCCTTTTGGTTCTGCCGACCTTTACTTTTCTGTTAACGCCGTTGGGCGCGGCATATTCGCGCCGCCATGAGTTTGAGGCCGACGCTTTTGCCGCGGCGCAAACGCCTGCAGAATCGCTTATCAGCGCGTTGGTGCGCATGTATGAAGACAATGCTTCGACATTAACGCCCGACCCGATCTATTCGTCGTTCTACGATTCGCATCCGCCGGCGGCAATTCGCATCGAACATTTACAACGATTGTCCGAACAAAACTGATGCGTCGTCAGTCGCCTGCCCAAAAGTATCCATCATTGAGCGGCCTGGTAATAAAAACCCGGCGCCGGAAANNAAGCCGATAATGAAACCATCGTTTGCCATCTTAAGGGCAGAACATTGCTGCCGGTGTGCGGCGATCATATTCATTTCATCCGTGATGGTGTTGAGGGCGTGATCGAATCCATTGCGCCGCGTACCAGCCTTTTTTATCGTTCGGACGTATGGAAACAAAAACTGATCGCGGCAAATGTTACCCAAGTGCTTGGCGTTATCGCGCCCGGTATCGCTCTGGACGAAATGCTGCTGAATCGCTGGATCGTTGCCGCAAAGGCCGCGGGCTGCCGCTTTATCCTGGTGGTGAATAAAAGCGATCTTCCGGAATTCAAAGAGCTCCGTTTGCGGCTTGAGGCATACGTTCATCTTGGCGTTCATATTGCCGAAACCAGCGCTGTCAAAAACGACACGCAAAATTTAGTTCCTTTTTTGGATCGCGAACGCAGCTTGCTGATCGGGCAGTCGGGAATGGGCAAATCGACATTGGTCAACGCGTTGATCCCGGAAGCGTGCGCGGCAACGAAAGAAGTTTCCGACGCGCTCGACAGCGGGCGTCACACCACAAGTGCGGCGACGCTTTATCCGTTACCGACGCCCAAGCAGGGTTGGATCATCGATTCACCCGGAATGCGCGTTTTTGGTTTGGCGCATTTATCTTTCGATGAGCTGACCAGGGCGTTTGTGGATATCGCGCCTTACGCGGCACAATGCCAATTTCACGATTGTCGGCACTTGCAAGAACCGGGTTGCGCCGTTCAGGAAGCGGTCAAAACTGGGAGGATCCACCCCAAACGGCTTCAGTTGTTCCACGAACTGATACGGGAACGAAAAGAAGCCGAATCAGAACAGCGAATGGGGAAACGATAAAATACATGTTGCAGATATCCGTGTTTTTAGCCAAGCTGCCAATCAGTTTTCGTAGGGCTGAAAACGCAAGTTGAACTGCCTCTGGAAAAGGTCTTTGCGTTCGGGGAGCGGCAATGGCGACGATTTTAAAATGGCACGATAGACGGCTTCATCGTATGCGGCGTTACCGCTTGATTTAACCAGCCGCGCATTGAGCACCTCACCGGTAGGCAATTGCGTGACTTCAAAAAGGGCGTGCGGATTGCCGGCAATATTGGGCGGTAAATTGACATTGCCGCGCACCTTGGCTTGTATCTGCGCCTGCCAGCGGACCAATGCATTTTCCCGCGCCTGATTTTCCAGATATTGCTGAAATTTCTTTTCCGCTTCCGCCGCTTTTTGGGCTTCCGCCTCCTGGCGCGCTTTCTCTTCGCGGGCCTTGCGTTCGCGCTCCTCTTTTTCCTTGCGCGCCTTTTCTTCACGCGCTTTACGTTCCCGTTCTGCGCGCTCGGCTTTCTCGCGCGCTTCCCGTTGCTCTTTTTCAATACGTTCTTTTTCGAGTTTTTCTTGCCGCGCTTTTTCCTCCGCTTTTTTCTTTTCTTCCAAAAGCGCAATGTCCGGATCAGGCAGCACTTCTTTAGGCGGTTCAACCTTCGGAGGAGTAACTTTGGGCGGCTCGGGTGCAGGCGGTATTTTTGGTGGTTCCGGCAACGGTTCGACCGCAGGCGGTGGTGGGGCGTAAATCTCCGCGGTTACCGGTGTTGCCGGCGGGTTGCGCCAGGAAACGGAAAAAACAATCAGCGCCAAAAAAACAAGATTGGCAATGAACGCGAAGCCAAACGCCAGCCAAGAATCGCCACGTTTTTTAGGGGCAACAGCATGTTGTCGATCTAAATCCGTATTCATTGCTGTTGATTCGTTTTTCCGGTTTGGCTGGGCAATACCAGCAGTCCGACTTTCTTGACCTCGTTTTGATTGAGCATGTCGAGCACGCGTACAATATTTTCATATGAAGTGTTTTTGTCGCCGGCGATCACAACGGCTTGCTCGGGGTTGGCGCTTTGTGCGCCGGTAATCTGCACGAGCAGTTCTTCATCAGAATACTGGCGTATGGGTACGCGTGGATTGGCGCGGTCACGCAACCACAGGCCGCCGTCGCTGCGCACGGTGATTTCCAGCGGCTGTTTTGGTGTGCCCGGCGCTTCGCCGACGCTCGGCAATTCAATTTCGCCGGGTGCGACAAGCGGGGCAGTGACCATGAAAATAACCAGCAAAACGAGCATTACGTCGATATAAGGCACGACGTTCATTTGGTTGATGGCTTTGCGGGGACGGCGCATGATGCTCTCCGATCAAGACTGGCGCTGCAGAATATTGGCAAACTCTTCGATGAATGTTTCGTAGCGCGTCGCCAGGCGATCAACATCGTTGGTAAAACGGTTGTAGGCAATCGCCGCCGGAATCGCCGCAAAAAGACCGATGGCGGTGGCAATCAGCGCTTCGGCAATACCGGGCGCGACTTGGGCGAGGGTGGCTTGCGCGNNTGCCAAGCCGCGAAATGAATTCATGATGCCCCAAACTGTGCCGAACAAACCAATATAGGGCGATACCGAGCCGATGGTCGCCAAGCCGGGTAAGCTGGCCTCCAGGCTGTCGAGTTCGCGCTGGTAAGCCACACGCATTGCGCGGCGCGTGGAATCGATCGCGATGGCAGCGGAACTGCCCTGTTTGCGGTGTTTGGTATATTCGCGAAAGCCGGAAACGAAAATATGTTTCATGCCGTCGCCAATACGGGCGTTACCCATGCTTTGGTAAATGGCGCCAAGATCGCCGCCGCGCCAGAAGTCGTCTTCAAACAAAAGGCTTTCTTTATTGGCACGACGCAGCTGTAAATATTTAAGTGCGATTTTGGTCAGGCTCCAGAACGACATAAGCAGCAGAACCGCGATGACGATTTTGACGACAAACGACGATTGCGCAACGAGCGCCAAGATGGATAAATCGGTGTGAATGTCCACGATTTCGTTCCTTATTCTGAAGCCTCTTCGGGAAGAGGGGGTAAGCGTTTTGACAACGTATCCGGGATGCGGATCGGCCGCCAGCGTTTGGCGTCGAGTGTTGCGACAGTGATTTTGCCGTCGATCATCAGCGCTTCATCGCGCCAGATGCGTTGGCGAACCGTAAAATAAACCGAACCGTATTTAACCGGCTCGACAGTGACCGTCAAGCGATCGCCAAGACGCGCTGCGTTTTTATAATCGGCTTCGACGCGCGTGACCACGAAAACAATATGATCCGTTTTTTCCAGATCGACCAATTCGATACCTATCGAAGTCAACCATTCGGTGCGTGCTCGTTCCATAAAACGAAAATAGTTGGCGTAATAAACAACGCCAGCCGCGTCAGTGTCTTCGTAATAGACGCGCGTGGGGAAAGTGTAAATGGAAGGGGCCTGCGTCATTTATGCGTTAAATATTTTTGAGCAGATCATCGCCGTTGGAAGCGGGAGGCGTCAATTTGAAATGCTGATACGACTGCAATGTCGCCATACGCCCGCGCGATGTGCGCTGCATAAACCCTTGCTGAATCAAATATGGTTCCAGCACATCTTCAATCGTATCGCGCGCTTCGCCGATGGCCGCCGCAAGATTATCGACGCCGACCGGGCCGCCGTTGAATTTTTCCAGAATCGCGGTTAATAGCTTGCGATCCATGACATCCAGGCCTTGGTGGTCAACATCGAGCATCGACAGTGCCTGGTCGGCAACTTTTTCGGTGATATGCCCTTCGGCGCGCACCTGGGCAAAATCGCGTACGCGACGCAACAGGCGGTTGGCAACGCGCGGCGTGCCGCGGGAACGGCGCGCGA
>DBDN01000009.1 GCA_002293615.1 Betaproteobacteria bacterium UBA931
GGAAAAGAAATAACGCTTCAGTAAGGTTGTTTGGTTAAAAGATATCCTTATTTATCAGCGCTCTCTGGAAACAGAGGGCGCTTTTTTACCCCCTGCTTACCTACCATGTCAATTACGGTTTAAAAGTACGCCGGTGTTTCCATTGTTGTTTCTATAATTTGTCAGGTGCCTGGATCAGTCAATCGTGATGCCGTGCCAGCCGCCGCCGAGCGCATTGATCAGTGAAGCGGTTGCCGATAATTGTCGGCCACGTAATTGGATTTGATTATTTTCGGCATTCAGTCGCGCTGTCTGGGCAATAACCACATTGAGATAAGTCGTCGTACCGGCTTTGTATTGGTTGATGGTCAGCGTTTCGGTTTCCCGCGCGGCGTTTAGTGTGGCCTGTTGGGAGCGCATCTCATCATTAAGAACGCGCAATGCGGAAAGATTGTTTTCCACTTCGCCAAACGCGTTCAATACGGTTTGTTTATACGACGCGACCGTTGCGTCGTAGGAAGCAATGGAGGCTTCCAGCGTAGCTTCGCGTCGACTGCCGTCAAAAATGAATTGTGCGAGCCCGGTGCCCAACGACCAGATTCGATTGGGCACGTCAAACCAGTCCGACCAATGATTGGTACGGTATCCGCCCGAAGCGGACAACGTCAGCGACGGATAGAATGCCGCCTGCGCGACGCCGATATTGGCGTTGGCGGCGGTGACGGCGCGCTCCGCGGAAGCGATGTCGGGACGGCGTTCAAGAAGTTCGGACGGCACCGCGACCGGAATTTCCGGCAACGGCAAGCGTGTGGACCGGTCAACGACAATCGAAAACTGCGCGGGTGTTTTTCCGACCAGAAGGGCCAAGGTGTTTTCGTTTTGGATGCGGGTAAGTTCAAGATCGATGCGTTGCGTACGCGCGCTTTCCAGCTGCGTCAACGCCTGCGAAACATCGGAGCGGGTGACGATCCCGGCGTTATAGCGGTTTTGCGTCATCTCATATGAAGTCTGATATGCGGCCACCGTTTCATCCATCAGCGCAATGCGGGCATCGGTCACGCGCAGCTGGAAATACGCCTGCGCCAGCGCGGTTTGCAGGCTTAGGCGCAATGCGTCGAGCTCCGCTTTACTCAGCTCAAGGTTGGCTTGCTGCGCTTCAATATCGCGGCGGACGCGCCCCCATAAATCAATATCCCACGAGGCGTTCAGCGCAACGCTGTATTGATTGCCGGGGCCGGCGCGATTGCTGCCGGTGTTGCTTTGCGCACGGCTTGCCGAAGCGCCGATATCAAACATCGGGAATAATCCGGATTGCGCTGCAGACAATAAAGCGCGCGCCTGGCGATAGCGTGCCTCGTTTATTTTCAGGCTTTGATTATCAACATCGATGGCCGTGATCAGTTCGTTGAGTCGTTCATCTTGGTAAAGCGTCCACCATGTGTCGGACAACGGGTGGTCATCGGCAGGCGTTGCGTATTTCCAGCCGTCGGCAGGCTCGCGATATTCCGCAGCGATGTCTATTTGCGGACGGACATAATCGGGACCAACGGCACAACCGGAGAGTATCGCGGATATGGTAAGCGCAAGAAAAACGTGTGTCGAAGGGATTTTATTCATGGCGTTGTCTTTCGTGCGGAAAAAACAGCGGGATTACTTGCGGGTATATTTTTGTTTTTTATCATTTGCCGCAAGCGGTTCACGTAGAGGTAAACAACCGGCGTTGTGTACAACGTCAGCAATTGGCTGGGGATCAGGCCGCCGGCGATGGCAATACCGAGTGGGCGGCGCAATTCCGCGCCGTCGCCGCTGCCGATGGCAAGCGGGATGGCGGCAAAAAGAGCGGTCATGGACGTCATCAGGATCGGGCGCAAACGCAGTAATGCGGCGCGATGAATCGCTTGTTCGGGAGACAGGTTTTCATTGCGCTGCATCGTGACGGCAAAATCGATCATCATGATGGCGTTTTTCATGACCAGCCCGACCAATAATAAAATGCCGAGCAGGGCGATGATGCTGAAGCCTTCTCCGGATATGATCAACGCCAGTAATGCGCCCAGTCCTGCCGAAGGAAGCGCGGAAAGAATAATCAGCGGATAACTGTAGCTTTCATAGAGGATACCGAGAACGATATATACCGCGAGCAACGCTGCGATGATCAGTACGATCTGGTCTTTCATGGTGTCGAGAAAAACACGTGCCGTTCCCTGAAAGCTGCCGATGATGGAAACCGGCAGCCCTTCTTCGAGAACCGCATAGTTGACCGCTTCCATGGCTTCCGATAGGGCATAACCGGGCGCCAGGTTGAAAGAGATGGATGTGGTGATAAATTGTCCCTGATGATGGACGGAAAGCGCCGAATTTTCCATGGAAACCGATGCCACTTCCGACAGCGGGATACGCATTCCGTCGTTGCGGGCGATATAAAAGTTTTTAAGATTGTCGGGACCTTGCGTGAATTCCGGCGCGGCTTCCATCACCACGCGGTATTGGTTGAGTTGATTGTAAATGGTTGAAATCTGGCGCTGGCCAAAGGCATTGTTAAGCGCGGCATCCACTTCGGCAACCGTCAGCCCGAGCCGGGTAACGGCGCTACGATCAATCGTGAGCATGGTTTGCAGGCTTTTATCGTCATCGTCGGCGTTGACATCGGTGATTTGCGGTAATTTGGCCAATACCTGGCGAATGCGCGGCGCCCATTCGCGCAATTCGGAAATATCGTCGGCTTGCAGGGAATAAATAAACTCGGCGTCCGATTCGCGACCGCCGATACGAACATCCTGTACCGGCCTGATGAACACGCGTACACCCGGCGCGGGCATTAATTTTTTTTGCAGGCGCCGGGCAACAAGTTGGGCCGATTCCTTGCGTTCGGATAATGGTTTTAACGAGATGAACATGGAGCCGCGATTGCTCTGCCTGCCGCCGGTGAAGCCGGTGACCGATTCAACAGCCGGGTCATTCATGACGATCTTGATTAGCTCCTCATATTTGATTTTCATCGCCTGGAACGAAATACTCTGGTCGCCGCGAATGCCGGCCATGATCCGGCCGGTATCCTGCATGGGCATAAATGTTTTGGGTATTTCGATGTACAGAAAAACATTCAGCGCGATGATGCTGATAAAGCAAAATAACACGGCCGACTTGAACCGAATAACTAGGTTCAATGTGTGCGCATAGTGGTTATGAAGCGCTTCAAAAAAGCGTTCGGCGAAAAAATAAAGCCGCCCGTGTTTTTCCTGATCTTTGGGTTTGAGAATATGTGCGCACATCATCGGTATGGTTGTGAGCGCGACGACCATGGAAACCAGAACCGCTGTCGTTAAAGTGACAGCAAATTCATGGAAGAAGCGGCCGACCAGACCGCCCATGAACAAGATCGGGACAAATACCGCAATCAGCGCCATCGTCATTGAGACAACGGTAAAACCGACTTCACGCACGCCGTCACGGGCGGCCACAAACGGCGACTTGCCCATGTCGCGATGCCGCGAGATATTTTCCAGAACAACGATTGCGTCGTCAACGACGAAACCGGTAGCGATGGTTAACGCCATCAGTGAAATATTGTTCAGGGTGAAGCCGCACAAATACATCACGATGAAAGTCGAGATCAGAGAAACGGGTACGGTGACGGACGGAATCAATGTGGCGCGACCGCTGCGCAAAAAGATGAACACCATCAAAATAACCAGGCCGACCGCAACCGTCAACGCCTGCTCGACCGCTTCAAGTGACGCACGAATGGAGGGTGTGCGATCCATGGTCACTTGCATATCCATCGCGTTAGGCATCGAAGCGCGCAAAATGGGGAGCAGCGCGTGGACGCGATCCACTGTTTCGATAATATTGGCGCCGGATTGGGTGCGTACCTGGATTTGCACCGAGGGCTTGCCGTTAGTCATACCGGCATTACGAATGTCCTGAACCGAGTCGACGACGTCGGCGATATCTTCCAGCCGGATCGGCGAGCCGTCGCGATAGCTGATAATCAGGCGACGATATTCGTCGGCACGAAACGCTTGATCGTTGGCGCCGATCAGCCACTGCGTATCGCCGTATTCCATCATGCCTTTCGGGCGGTTTGCGTTGCTTGATGAAATCACGCGACGGACAATGTCCGCGGATACGCCGTACTGGCTCAATTGCATCGGGTTCAATTCGACGCGAACGGCAGGCAAAGAACTGCCGCTGACGGTGACATCGCCCACGCCTTCCACTTGCGACAAACGTTGCGCCAAAATCGTTGCGGCGACATCGTACATTTGCCCACGGGTCATGGTGTCCGACGTCAGCGACAAAATAATGACCGGCGCGTTTGCCGGGTTGGCTTTGCGGTACGTCGGATTACGGGGCATTCCTGACGGCAAAAGACTGCTTGCCGAATTAATGGCGGCTTGCACTTCGCGTGCCGCACTGTCGATATTGCNNTCAAACTGGATGACGACGCGCGACGAGCCCAGAGAACTGGATGACGTCATCTCGGTGATACCGGCGATGCTGCCCAACGCGCGCTCAAGCGGGGTGGCCACGGTTGACGCCATGGTTTCGGCGCTGGCGCCGGGCATGGACGCCGAAACAAAGATGGTAGGGATTTCGACTTCCGGCAAGCGCGCGATCGGCAATAGATTGAAGCCGACGATGCCGAGCAGGGTAATTCCCATCGTTAACAGCGTTGTTGCGACGGGGCGCTTGATAATTTGGGCAAAAGCGTCGGTCATGGTAATGACTCGCGTTTTACCGCGGTATTGTTTTGCCGTTGCCGGTACCAGAGTACCAGCTTGTCAAACATGATATAAATGACCGGCGTCGTGAACAATGTCAATAATTGGCTCAACAAAAGCCCGCCGACCATGGCAACGCCAAGCGGATGCCGCAGCTCCGAACCCATGCCGGTGCCCAGCATCAACGGCAGCGCGCTGAACAGCGCGGCCATCGTCGTCATCAGAATTGGGCGAAAACGCAACAGGCACGCTTGGTAAATGGCCTCAACCGACGATTTGTTTTCGTTGCGTTCGGCGTCAAGCGCGAAATCGATCATCATGATGGCGTTTTTCTTGACAATGCCGATCAGCAGGATGATGCCGATCACGGCGACCATATCGAGCTCAAGCTTGAACAACATCAAACCCAATAATGCGCCGATGCCTGCCGACGGCAGCGTCGATAAAATCGTGATCGGATGGATAAAGCTTTCGTACAACACGCCGAGCACAATATACATGGTGATAATGGCGGCAAGCATCAGCCATAAGGTGCTGCCGAGCGATGCCTGAAACGCCAGCGCAGCGCCCTGAAAATGCGTTTGGATATCGGCGGGTAAAGCGATTTCTTTTTCGGCGGCAGTGATGGCATTGACCGCGGCCTCAAGCGAATAACCGGAAGCGATATCGAACGAAATCATGGCAGCCGGAAATTGCGCGATATGGTTGATTGCCAGTACCGTCGGTTTTTCAGTGAAGCGCGCCACTTCGGAGAGCGCTATCTGCTTGCCGCTCGATGAAGTGATGTATAAACGGTTCAACGCATTTAAACCGTCTTGAAACTCGGGGCCGACCTCTAGCACCACGCGATATTGGCTGGCCTGCGTGAAGATCGTCGAAATCAGCCGTTGCCCGAACGAGCTGTACAACACGTTGTCGATGTCGGCGACCGTCACACCCAAACGTCCCGCCGCATCGCGGTCAATCTCAATATACGCCTGCAACCCCTGGTCCTGCAGATCGTGATTGACGTTGACGAGCTGCGGTAGCCCGCGCAGACGTTCGGTCAGGCGCGGCACCCAGGTTTTAAGATCATCAGTGCTATTTGCTTGTAACGCAAACTGGAAACGGGTACGCGTTACCTGGCTTTCAACCGTCAGCTCGTTAATTGGTTGCAGGTAAAGGCGGATGCCGGAAACTTTATCCACGGCCTGTTGCAGGCGTTCGCTGATTTCCGGCGCGCGCGCGCTGCGCTCTTCAAGCGGTTTCAAGTTAATCTGAATGCGGCCGATATTCAATGTGGTGTTGACGCCGTCAACGCCAATGAACGACGAAACGCTTTCCACATCTTTGTCCTCAAGGATGACGCGCGTCAATGCCTGCTGCCGTTCGGACATTGCCTTGAACGATACCGATTGCGACGCTTCGGAAATGCCTTGAATCAGGCCGGTATCCTGCACCGGAAAGAAGCCTTTCGGGATGATGATGTAAAGATGAACGGTTAATAATAGTGTGCCGACCGCAATGGCCAGAAATAACAATTGGTGATTCAGCACCCAGCGCAAGGCGTGGGCGTAGAGATCGATCAGCCAGTTGAAGGCATTTTCGGAAATATGGTAGAGACGGCTTTTCTTTTCATCGGGTGTGAGACGCAGCAGTTTGGCGCACATCATCGGCGTCAAAGTAAGCGACACCACCATGGAAATCATAATGGCGACGGCCAGAGTTACCGCAAACTCCCGGAACAGGCGGCCGACGACATCGCCCATGAATAATAGCGGGATCAGAACCGCGACCAGCGACAGCGTCAGCGAAATGATCGTAAAGCCGATTTGCTTGGCGCCTTTTAGCGCGGCCTGAAGCGGCGGCTCGCCCTTTTCAATATAACGGGAGATGTTTTCAATCATCACAATGGCGTCGTCAACGACAAAGCCGGTGGCGATGATCAGCGCCATCAATGACAGATTGTTGATCGAAAAGCCGACCATGTGCATCACGGCAAAAGTGCCGACCAGCGATAACGGCACGGCCAGGCTGGGGATAATGGTTGCCGGCAGGCTGCGCAAAAAAACGAATATCACCATCACCACCAGCGCAATCGCGAAAAACAATTCATTACGCACATCTTCAATGGATTTGCGTACGGTCAGCGTGCGATCGGTAAGAACCGAAACTTCAAGCGCGCCGGGCAAAGTTTCCTCGAGCTGCGGCAGGCGCGCCTTAATGGCGTCCACCACCTCGATGACGTTCGCGCCGGGTTGCTTTTGCACGTTGATGATAATGGCGGGATGATCATTTGCCCATGCCGCCAAACGCATGTTCTCGGCGCTTTCGATCACTTCGGCGATATCGGCGAGGCGAATCGGCGCGCCGTCCTTGTAGGCGATAATCAGCGAACGATATTCTTCCGCGGAACGAAGCTGGTCGTTGGCGTCGATCGTCGAGGCGCGGGTAGGGCCGTCAAAGCTGCCTTTGGGTTGATTGACGTTGGCGGCCGCAATCGAAGTGCGCACATTTTCGATGTTGATGCCGTATGCGGTCAATGCGCGCGGGTTAACGCGCACGCGCACGGCGGGACGCTGTCCGCCGGACAGGCTGACCAGGCCGACGCCCGGTACTTGTGAAATTTTTTGCGCCAAGCGGGTATCGACCAGATCCTCAAGGCGAGTCAACGATAAAGTATCGGACGTGACCGCCAAAGTTAATACCGGCGTATCNNGCGGGGTTGACCTTGTTATACACCGGCGGACGCGGCAGGTCGTTGGGCAGCATATTGGATGCGGCATTGATTGCGGCCTGCACTTCCTGTTCGGCGGTATCGAGCGATATTTCGAGGCTAAACTGCAATGTGATCATTGAAGCGCCGCCGGAGCTGGCCGACGACATCTGCTTGACACCGGCCATACGCCCGAATTCACGCTCCAGCGGCGCGGTGACCGCGGTTGCCATTACATCGGGACTGGCGCCCGGATATAAGGTCACGACCTGAATCGTCGGATAATCCACTTCCGGCAGCGACGATACAGGAAGAAAGCGATATGCCACCAACCCCATCAGCAGAATGGCAAACATCAGCAACGAAGTGGCAACCGGCCGAAGGATGAAAATTTTTGATGGGTTCATGCGCGACTTTCAGCGGTTCGTTCTTGCGGGTTATGGTACGGGCGCTGTTTTTTCAAACGCCATACGTTCCGGCGCTATTTGTTCCGGGGTATTTCGCTCGGCTTCAGCGGGAACGACATCGACCTCTATACCGTCGCGCAGGCGATCAGTGCCGTCGATTACCACGCGATCATTGCCGTTGACGCCCTGGAGAATAACGCGTTTTCCCGCGTTTTCTTCACCGAGTACCACTTTACGAACGGAGACTTTCGCGCGCCCGTCTTCGGTAACGACGACATAGACAAACGTCCCAATGCTGCCGATTTGTACCGCGGCGGTGGGAACTTGCACGGCTTTGTCGAGCGTGCCTATTTTCATGCGCACATTGACAAACTGATTCGGGAACAGCTTACGGTCTTTATTGTCGAAACGCGCTTTGGCTTTTACCGTGCCGGTTGCCACATCAATCTGATTGTCCAGTATGGTCATGACGCCATCGGCAATTTTGGTTTGTTGGGCGCGATCCCACGCTTCAACGGGGAAACGCGCTCCGCGACTGACGGCGTTCGCTATTTTGGGCAAATCGGCCTCGTTGATCGTGAAGGTGATGTCAATCGGCGCTTCTTGTGTGATGACCGCCAGGCCGTTGGCGTCGGAGGCGCGCACCATATTACCGATGTCGACACGGCGTATGCCGATCCTTCCCGGAATCGGCGCAGTAATATGCGTGTAATCGAGGTTAAGCTTGGCGTTGTCGATCTGCCCTTGATCGTAAAGCAGTACGCCTTCGTATTGTGCGACCAGCGCTTCCTGGGTATCTACCTGCTGCTGCGAGACGGAATCCTGCTTTAACAAAACGCGGTAACGCGCCAGATCGGTTTTGGCGTTTTCCAAGAGCGCTTTATCGCGCGCCATTTGTCCTTGCGCTTGTGTGAGTTGCACCTGAAATGGTCGCGGATCAATTTCGGCGAGCGGTTGCCCGGCTTTAACCTCTTGCCCCTCGGTGAAGTGCAGCTTCATCAGTTGCCCGTCCACACGGCTTTGCACCACAACGGTTTGCGCCGCCGTGACAGTACCCAGCGCGTCAAGATAACGGTCAAATGACGTTTCCTCTGCGACGGCTGTGTGTACGGGAATTTTTTCCATATTGCGCATGACCGGCGAAAAGGTCTCACCGCTGTTATTGCGCTGGTAAAGCCAATAAGCGCCGACAGTTATTGCGACAACAACGATAAGAAACCATATCCAGCCTTTGCCGTGTTGCGCGTCAATGGCTCCTGGTGATGCTTTTGGGGGGGGACGTTGAACAAAGATCATTATTTGTATTAATCCGCGAGGTAATAAAAAAGTATGGTCAAAATATCCGGCGAAGCATGCATAAGCCAAGGTTAAGGCACATTCTATTTGATACTTCTTAAAACACGCTTAAAAAATCTCTGAGAAATTGTTGCGTCTGATACCGTAGTGCTTGAGGCGTTTTTCAGAGTATTTATTTGCGTTCAAGCAAAAACCATGTTTTCCGGCGCATTTTTCACATCGTTTTATTTGAACGCCCGCCGCTTTTGAAACTTTTTGGCCGGGTAAAAACAACAAAAAAATCCGTACACTTCCGCGTATTATAAAAAAGCGTCAGAGCAATAGCCGGCGGGGCCATATCGGGTCACGGCACGGCTTGTAAAATCAGGCAAAACCGAGCACGTCGTCCATGGTGTAAATTCCCGATTTTTTACCGGCGATGAACGCGGCGGCGCGCAGAGCGCCGGACGCAAAATTACGCCGCGATCCGGCGCGATGTGACAATTCGATGCGCTCACCTTCGCCGCAAAACATTACGGTATGTTCGCCGACCACATCGCCGCCGCGCAACACGGCAAAACCGATGGCGCCGGGTTGCCGTTCGCCGGTGATGCCTTCGCGGGCATATACGGCTTTTTCCTTGAGCGAAACACCGAGGCCTGCCGCCGCAGCTTCCCCAAGCAGAAGTGCCGTTCCCGATGGCGCATCGACTTTATGCTTATGATGAATCTCGACGATTTCGATATCGTAATCATTGCCCAAGCGTCGCGCGGCAGCCTCCACCAAATGTTTCAACACAGTGACGCCAATGCTCATGTTCGACGCGATCAGCATCGGGATGGACTGCGCGCATTGCCGCAGGAAACGCAAATCATCTTCGGAAAAACCGGTGGTGCCGATGACCATCGCACAATTATGCTCGATACAGTGGCGGGCATGTTCGAGCGTACCTTGCGGGCGCGTAAAGTCGATCAGCACATCGCTTGCGCCGACGGCTTGCGCAATGTTGGCGGAAATCGCGATGTTATTGTTGGCAGCCATGCCGCGCCCTGCATTTTGCCCGAGCAATGGCGATCCGGCCTGTTCCAGCGCGGCGCTTAATTGCAATTGCGCCGATTGCAGCACCAAATCCACCAGCACTTGCCCCATGCGCCCGCCGGCTCCGGCGACGGCGACGCGAACCGGTTGCAGCGCGACCATCAGTCATCTCCAAAAAGAAAATTCCAAAAACGGCGGAAAAAGCCGTCCTCGTTCTCGCCGGTATCCGGCACTTCACGGGCGCTGGCAATACGATTTTGCTCAATTGCGGAAACCGGCGCCTTGTCTCCCTCCCAGCGCGTCAGCGCATCATTTTCAAAATGAACGGCGAATTTCCGGTTTTCGGTTTCATGACCGGCTTTTTTGAAAGAATAAACGTAATCCCAGCGGTCGGCGTGGAAGGCGCTGTCCAAAATGGGCGTTCCCAAAATGGCGCGCACTTGCTGGCGCGATTGCCCGACCTTGAGTTTTTCCACCATATCCTGCGTCAGGTAATTGCCCTGATTGACGTCGATCCGATAAACGCCGAAGTTACTGAAACTCGGTAAATATTCGCGTACCGTCGAACAGCCCGACAAAAAAAACAGCGCCAGAACCCAAGCGGCGATTTTAAGCCATTGAGAAAAGAAAATATGTTTCACGCGTATGGTAGGAAATGTGAAAGAGAGCCGTTATTATAGACATATTCTGCGCTTTCATCGGAAACGTTAATATGACAACGACACCGCAAGATCTTAAGAGCAAAGGGCTTAAGGCAACATTGCCGCGGCTGCGTATTATTCGCCTTTTCGAAACTTCGGAAAGCAGGCATCTCTCGGCCGAGGATGTGTACCGGTTGCTTAAGGAAGACAACGTCGATGTTGGTTTGGCGACAATTTATCGCGTGTTGACCCAGTTTGAACAGACAGGACTACTGCTTCGTCATAATTTTGAAACCGGCAAAGCCGTGTACGAAATCAACCCGGGAACGCACCACGATCATATTGTCTGCCTGCGTTGCGGGCGCGTCGAAGAGTTTTTCGACAGCGAAATCGAAAAGCGCCAGGACAAGATCGCTGCCGAAAACGGGTTTGAAGTGGTCGATCATTCTTTGTGTATTTACGGCTATTGTGCTACCGGCGCTTGCGCTGAAGAGCGTAAGGCGGAGGCGGAACAACAAAAGTAACTGGCACGAAAAACCTTTCACGTGGCGGATAACGGTTTTCTGTTTTGCCCGCCCTATAAAATCCGGGTCAGGTTTGCTCGATTAACATATATGCTTCAACTGATTTAGGAGTTGATATGGTTCAAAATGTTGTGGATATTTGTTCTGTAGCGGTCTCTTTACTCAGTTTCGTGTTGATATATTATATTTTTATAAAAATACATCTCCTGAAGTCATTGCCTATTTAAAAATAGGGGTTGATAAAGCAAAGTCGATTATTTATTTGGAGGTTAAAAATATTGGAAATGGTTTCGCTCGAGATGTTGTAATTTCTTTTACAGGGGAAGTGAAAGCACTAAACTATTTAAATGTTAAGGAAGTCCGGTTTCCGTTTTTGCAACCAAATGCGTCAATTGAATATTTTATTGGGCCAGGATATGAAGCAGCGAAGAGTTCTCCGATTAAAGTAGAGATTGTTTACAAATTTATAGCACCTATATTTAAATGGGGTAAAAAAGAAAAGCATAACTTTATACTTGATCCAAGCTCTTTTATAGGTGTTGATGCAAGCGATAACAGCCATTTGGCCTCTATCGCTCAAACTCTGAAAAATATAGAGAAGAATATAGTAAAGGTGTCCCAGAATTCGTGTAGGGCGGATCAGGCCAAAGGCCGTCATCCGCCATATTAGCCGCGTATCACAAAATCTTCGCCAGATATTTTCCGGTAAAGCTCTTACTGTTCTTTGCCACTTTTTCCGGTGCGNNTCCGCCGCCGGCGCCGCCTTCGGGGCCCAAGTCGATAATCCAATCGGCGGTTTTGATCACGTCGAGGTTGTGTTCGATCACAACAACGGTGTTGCCGTGATCGCGCAGGCGGTGGAGGACGGCAAGCAGTTGCTCAATGTCGTAGAAATGCAGGCCGGTGGTCGGCTCGTCGAGAATATAAAGGGTGCGGCCGGTGTCGCGCTTCGATAGCTCGAGCGCAAGTTTGACACGTTGCGCTTCGCCGCCGGAAAGCGTTGTTGCCGGTTGTCCGAGCGTAATATAGCCGAGCCCGACTTCCAAGAGCGTTTTCAGTTTGCGCTCAATGCTGGGAACAGCTTCAAAAAAATCATACGCTTGCTCGACGGTCATCATGAGCACCTCGTAAATGTTTTTTCCTTTGTAGCGTATTTCCAGCGTTTCGCGGTTGTAGCGTTGCCCTTTGCAGATATCGCACGGCACATAGATATCGGGAAGAAAATGCATTTCCACTTTGATCAGCCCGTCGCCTTGACACGCTTCGCAGCGGCCGCCTTTGACGTTGAAGGAGAAGCGGCCGGGTTTGTAGCCGCGGACTTGGGCTTCGGGTTGGTTGGCAAAAAGCTCGCGGATGGGGCCGAAAACGCCGGTGTAGGTGGCGGGGTTGCTGCGCGG
>DBDN01000021.1 GCA_002293615.1 Betaproteobacteria bacterium UBA931
GCTGCTTGGCTGCGGCGGTACGCTTGCCGTCATCGGCACCGGACCCGATCGGATTTACCCGGCACAGCATCGCGATCTGGCGCATCGCATTGCCGAACAAGGCGGCATGATCAGCGAATTCTTGCCCGGTACCCCGCCGTTACGCGAAAATTTTCCGCGCCGCAATCGTATTATCAGCGGCTTAGCGCAAGGTGTGCTGGTGGTCGAAGCAACACTGTCTTCCGGTTCGTTAATCACGGCGCGGCTCGCCGCCGATCAGGGGCGCGAGGTGTTCGCCGTTCCCGGTTCGATCCATTCGCCGTTTTCCAAAGGCTGCCACAAATTGATCCGAGAAGGCGCCAAGCTTGTCGAAACCGCGCAAGATATTTTGGACGAATTGCCCTCTTTATGTTCCCAAACACAAATAACGTTGGCGCTGGCGCAAGCTCGTCCTCAAAAACCGTTAGCGAAAAAAACCGCCAAAAAGACAATTCCCGACGCTCCCCCTGTTTTGCCATCGACAAATGAACACCCCTTACTTGCCGCACTTGGCTATGAGCCGGTCGATTTCGATGTGCTGATGACACGCTCCTCGCTGACCGCGGAATCACTGTCGGCAACATTGACTGAGCTTGAGCTCTCCGGTGCGGTCGTAGCGCTTCCCGGCGGACGATGGCAGCGGCACATCAAAAATATCGTTTATTGATATAGTGTGGGCAACCCCGTTTTTAACGGATCTCTCTGCATGACTGAAAAATCGTTTCTTCTTCTCATCTCCGGCCCGACTGCCAGCGGTAAAAGCGCCTTGGCGCAACGCATTGCCGAGCGATATGGAGGTGAAATCATCAGCGTTGATTCCGCGCAGGTGTACCGCGATATGAATATCGGCACCGCCAAACCCGATGCCGCGACCCGTGCCGCCGTTCCGCATCACTTGCTTGATCTTGTCGATCCTACGGAAACATATTCGGTGGCACAGTTTGTTCGCGACGCCCGCGACGCGATTGGCGGCATTCTCAACCGTCATCACTTGCCGATCCTGGTCGGCGGCACCATGCTTTACATCAAGGCATTGCTGGAAGGATTAAGCGATCTGCCGCCGGCCAATCCGAAAATTCGCACGGAAATCGATGCGCGCGCAAACGCGTTGGGCTGGCCGGCGCTGCATCAGGCGTTGGCAAAAATCGACGCCCAAACCGCCGCCCGCTTGAAACCGACTGACGCCCAGCGCATTCAACGCGCGTTGGAAGTTTGGCATATTACGGGGATACCGCTTTCCGCGCTTCAGGGAAAACGCCGGCACGAAACAGAAATATCGAGTAAATATTTTCACATCGCGCTGTTGCCGGAAGACCGAAAACTGCTGCACACACAGATTGAACGGCGTTTTGATCGGATGCTCGAAAATGGCCTCATCGACGAAGTACGCCATTTACGCGCGCATTATTTGTTAACGCCGGAAATGTCGTCGATGCGTTCGGTCGGCTATCGGCAAATCTGGCATTATCTCGATGGTAAAGACGATTTTTCCACCATGCGCGCCAAAAGCATCGCGGCCACCCGACAACTGGCGAAGCGCCAGATCACCTGGCTGCGCGGCATGAGCAAGGATATAACCCTTGATCCATTTGCCCAATCGTTTTCTTCATCCGCTATGAGTGCCATTGCCTCAATACTCAAGACGCCATCAGATTTTGCCAACCGGCAACAACGGCAAGATAACGCATCATCTTTCCAATCGCCATGATGGCCATCGCCTGCCACCACGTATGACGCAAAACACCGGCAGCAACGCACAGCGCGTCGCCGATCACCGGCAGCCATGAAAACAATAATGCCCAGACGCCGTAGCGTCTGATCATCGCCGGAACCGGCCGGGTCACTTTCTTCGAGAAAAAACGACCGAGCACATAGGATGTCATCCCGCCCAGCGTATTGCCAAGCGTGGCGATAAAAACCGCCGCGACGACGCGCCCGGGATAAAAAGCGATGGTCGCGGCAAGCGCCGCTTCGGAATTACCGGGCAGAACCGTTGCCGACAAAAAGGCCGATCCCAAGAGACCGGCCAAAGCAACGTCTTCCGCTATTGTCATCGATCAACCGATAATGCCGAGCTTTGCTATCGTTTCCATATCCTTGTCGCCGCGCCCGGAAAGATTGACCAAAACGGTTCCTTCCGGCGATAGCGTCGGCGCGATTTTCATGGCGCCAGCCAGCGCGTGTGCACTTTCGAGCGCCGGAATGATTCCTTCGGTATGGCACAACAGCTTGAACGCCGCCAATGCCTCTTCATCGCCGGCATGGATATATTCACCACGCTTGTTATCGTGCAACATCGCATGCGCCGGACCGACCGATGGATAATCTAAGCCGGACGCGATGGAATAAACCTCTGCCGCCTCGCCTTTAACATCGGTCAACACATAACTGCGATAACCGTGCAAAACGCCCGGCGCGCCGATCGTCAACGTTGCCGCATGTTTTCCATACTCCAGACTTGATCCGGCCGGCTCAACACCGATCAAACGCACGTTTTTATCTTCAAGAAATGCCGTAAAAACGCCGATCGCGTTACTGCCGCCGCCGACGCAGGCAATCACCGCCTGCGGCAATGCGCCGGTACGCTCCAACATTTGCGCACGCGCTTCGCGGCCGATCACGCTCTGAAAATCCTGCACCATCGTCGGATAAGGGTGTGGCCCGACCGCCGAGCCGATCAAATAAAACAACGATGGATCACGAATCAGCTCCTCGAGCGCGGCATCCACCGCCTCTTTGAGCGTTTTCTGTCCGGCAGCAACAGAAACAACTCGCGCACCCAACGCTTTCATTCGCAATACGTTCGGCGCCTGGCGGGCAATATCCACTTCGCCCATATAAATGTCGCACTCCATGCCCAATAATGCGGCGACTGTTGCCGTTGCGACACCGTGCATACCCGCGCCCGTTTCGGCAATCAGTTTCTTCTTGCCCATGCGTTTGGCGATCAGCGCCTGCCCAAGGCAATTATTGATTTTGTGCGCACCGGTATGATTCAAATCTTCGCGTTTGAGAAAAATGCGGGCACCGCCGATTTTGCGCGTAAAGTTTTTTGCTTCGGTCAATGCCGAAGGGCGACCGACATAATTTTTCAGCAAATCATCAAGCTCGGCATAGAAGGCTGGATCACGACGGCACGTTTCATAAACGGTCGCTATTTCCTCAATGACGGGCACCAGCGACTCCGGCAAATAGCTGCCGCCAAATTCGCCATATTTCCCGCGCAACGGGAACCCGGCAGCGTTTTTATCGGTAAAAAAATTCATTATTTCTCCTTGCCTGTTGGCCGCCAAGACCCGCGCGACTGCCGCGGCATTTCGGCCAGCTCGCCATGTTACCCGTTTTTGTTGCTTTTGTTGCGGGCGTTTTTCCTCTTATTGAAGGCTCAACGTCAATATTTCCCGAACCACCGCCGGCGTTACATCACCACGCTCGCCGAGCGCGGTTTGCCCGTGTTCCTGAAAACGCTGCGAGATCAGTGTCGCCGCTTCCTGGCTTACACCAAGGTTTTTCAAGTTGCTTTTTAACCCCATGGTCTCAAAAAACACGGCCGTTTTTTCGATGGCTTGATCGATTGCGCTTTCTTCATCCACCAACGGTAAATGCCAGACGCGCTCCGCATATTGCAGCAGTTTGGCGCGCTTCGCTTTTCGGCGTACTTGCCAGCTTTGCGTTTGGATCGCAGCCAGCGATTGCCCGTGATCGACTCCGTAAAGCGCGGTCAGCTCATGGCCTATCGCGTGCGTACTCCAATCGTGCATGACGCCCGCGCCGATCAAGCCGTTCAACGCCTGATTGGCCGCCCACATGAAATTGGCACGCGCTTCGTAATCAAGCGGGTGCTGCAACGTTTGCGGCCCAGCATCAATCAACGTCCGCAACAACGCTTCGGCATAACGATCCTGCACCATCGCCTGCTCGGGCGCGGTTACGTACTGCTCGAGAATATGGACGAATGCATCGACAACGCCGTTGCCGATCTGGCGCGCGGGCAGAGTAAACGTTGTCGTCGGATCAAGCACTGCAAATTTCGGAAAAAGCAGCGCGTTTGAAAAAGGTATTTTCACGCCTTTCTTCGCATGCGAAATTACCGCGCCGCTGTTGCTTTCCGAGCCGGTTCCCGGCAGCGTCAGCACACATGCCAACGGCAGCGCTTTGCTGATCGGCGCGTGTTTTTCGACAATGTCCCACGCGTCGGCGTCGGCAAACGGCACCGCCGCCGCGATGAATTTCGCCCCGTCAGCAACCGAGCCGCCGCCTACGGCAAGCACGTAATCCAACCCTTCGCGACGCGCCAGCTCAACGGCCCCCATCAGATTTTCATATGTCGGATTCGGCTCTATTCCCCCGTATTCGAGAAACGTATGTTTATTCAATGCGGCGCGGACTTGATCAAGTACGCTGTTTTTCTTGACACTGCCGCCGCCATACAGCACCAGAACTTTGTAATGCTCGGGAATTGCCTGACGAATGGCAATGATTTGTCCTTTGCCAAAAAATATCGTGGTCGGATTATGATAGCTGAACAGGTGCATGATTTTTTCCTCTGTTTCCGAAATAGTTCTTGCTTAACAGGCAATTTGTGCCAATTCGCCTTTTTTATATTTCTCCGCCATTTTGTCGAGTAAAACCGGTTTGATCCTTGATGCCATACCGACACAACCGAATTGCTCGTAGCGTTTTTTGCACAGCGCCGACGCTGCCTCGCGCGCCGGTTTCAAATATTCACGCGGATCAAATTTCGACGGGTTTTCCACCAAAAACCGGCGGATCGCGGCAGTCATCGCCAGACGAATATCGGTATCAATATTGATTTTGCGCACACCATAGCGAATGCCTTGCTGAATTTCCTCAACGGGCACACCATATGTTTCTTTCATGTCGCCGCCGTATTGACGAATTTCCTCGAGGTATTCCTGCGGCACCGACGACGAACCGTGCATGACGAGATGCGTATTTGGAATTTTGGCGTGAATATCCTTGATTCGTTCAATTGCCAAAATATCGCCGGTTGGCTTACGCGAAAATTTATACGCACCGTGCGACGTGCCGATGGCAATCGCCAGCGCATCAACTTGTGTGGCCTTGACAAAATCCGCCGCTTGCGCCGGATCGGTTAACAATGCTTCGCGTGACAATTTCCCTTCCGCCCCGTGTCCATCTTCTTTGTCGCCCTGCATTGTTTCCAGCGACCCCAAACAACCCAGCTCACCTTCGACAGTTACCCCGATTGCGTGCGCCATCTCGACAACCTTGCGCGTAACCTCAACGTTGTAGGCAAAGTCCGCCACGGTCTTCCCGTCTTCTTTCAACGACCCGTCCATCATCACGCTGGAAAAGCCGGCGCGCATCGCACCCAAACATATGGCAGGCGATTGTCCGTGGTCTTGATGCATCACGACCGGTATTTCCGGATAGCTTTCCACTGCCGCCGCAATCAATTCGCGCAAAAAAGCCTCTCCGGCATATTTGCGCGCGCCAGCCGAGGCTTGCATGATCACCGGGCTGTCGGTGGCGCTGGCAGCGGCCATAATTGCCTGCACCTGCTCAAGATTATTGACGTTAAACGCGGGAATGCCATACTGATGCTCGGCGGCGTGATCAAGAAGCTGACGCATGGAAACAAGAGCCATGGGAACGATCCTTTTCTAAGAAAAAAAGCAATGTTTGTTATTGTACCCGCGCCATCATGTCTTGAACATTCGAGTCGCCGCAAAACCGTTCGCGACAATCTGTTTCCCTCCGGCTGTACCCCGGAACCTGAAACAGGTATCCTTGCCGCATGCACGCTTCGCAATATCTTGCCGCTCAGGTTGTTCAAGACGTCTTTCACGGCAAAACTTTGCCCAACGCGCTGGCGCGATATCACGTTTCGCTGCCGGCAACCATACGCGGCTTTGTTCAGGAACTGGCGTATGGAACATTACGCCACTGGGGCCTGTTGTCGGCCCAAATCGATTTGCTCAGTAATAAACCCGTTTCGCCGCCCTTGTTACGTTATTTGCTGGCCATCGCACTCTATCAGTTGCAGCACACGCGCCAGCCGTCGTTTGCCGTCGTCAACCAGGCGGTCGACGCCACCAAAAAAATAGCACCGAAAAGTGCGTCTTTTTCCAACGCGGTTTTACGCCGTTTTCTACGCGAACAAGAAACGCTGACCGCCCAAGCGCAAGCATCGTCTTTTGCCGCCCGTTTTTCGTACCGTCCCTGGTGGATCCGGCGCCTGCAACACGAATACCCGGATCGTTGGCAGTCGTTGCTTGATGAGGGCAATCAGCGCCCGCCATTGACCTTGCGCGTCAATCAACGCGTGACGACACCGGCCGCACTGTTGCGGCGCTTGACCGATAACGGTATCGCGGCAAAGCTCGTCGGACAGTCTGGTCTTTTATTGGAAAAAGCGCAAGATGTTGCGACACTTCCCGGTTTTATCGAGGGCGAATTCAGCGTGCAGGATCTGGCGGCGCAGCAAGCTGCTTTTCTGCTCGATGTTCACAACGGTATGCGCGTTCTCGACGCCTGCGCCGCTCCCGGAGGAAAAACCGCGCATCTTCTGGAGATTGCCGATCTGAGCCTGACCGCGCTGGATAATGACAGTGCCCGCTTAACCCGCGTCCAAGAAAATTTGGCGCGGTTGAAACTGGACGCGCCTAATGTTGCTTGCGTTGTGGGCGACGCCTCTTCGCCGAACGGGTGGTGGGACGGGCTTTTGTTTGACCGTATTCTCGCCGATGTACCGTGTTCGGCATCCGGCGTCGTACGCCGCCATCCGGACGTAAAGTGGTTGCGGCGTGCCGCGGATATTTCCCATTTTGCGCAAACGCAATCCGCTATTTTGTCGGCGTTGTGGTCGCTGCTTACCCCGGGCGGATACCTGCTTTACGCAACCTGTTCATTGTTTCATGCGGAAAACGAACGCGTCATCGCCTCGTTTTGCGCACAGCATCCGGACGCGCGGAGGAGGCCTGTTCATTTTCCCGAACCTCTGCCGCACACCGGCGGCCAGCTTTTCCCCAATAGCGACGACACGCAAGCCAACCAGGATGGTTTATATTACGCAATGATAGAAAAACGCTAGACAATAATGAAAAACCTTTTTGCCGGATTCCGCCTTTTTTTTCTTTTTCGGTTTTGCGCCGGCTGGCTTTTTTTTATTTCGTTTTCCTCCGCGCTTGCCAATGCGATCCCTTGCCAGAATGCCGAACTGCGTATCGATGAAAATACCGCCGTATTCAGTGCCGACTACGCATTGGTTTTTTCCTCCGGACAAATTGACGCGTTATTGCGCGGCATTCCGCTTTATTTCGTGCTCGAATGGAAAGTCACACAATCGCGTTGGTATTGGTTTGACAAAAAGTTGGTCGATGGCGAAACGGTTTTCCGTATTTCGTATCAACCGTTAACGCAAAAATACCAGCTGTCTTCCGGGCTGTTGTCCATCGACGTTACAACTCTGGAAGAAGTGGAAAAACTGGTCGGGCGCGTTTCTTCCCGTCCGCTTTTTTCGATCAGCGACCTTCGCCCCGGAGAACGCTATACTTTCGAAATTCGCCTGCGCTTCGACCATGAGCGCCTACCGTCTCCGTTTCGTTTAAACACGTTGGCGTCACAAGAATGGAGATTGGCGTCGGAATGGCTTTCGCTGGAGTTCACACCATGATGCTCTGGAAAAGCGCTCGAAAAAAGCGTTGGAGTTTATTGTTTTTTTCCTGCTTGGCCACCATTGCCTTTTTTCTGCTTGCCAGCGCTTCGGCAAATACGTTGCTTTTTGAACGATATTATTTACCATTGCTTGTTCTCAATGCTGTTCTGATTTTCATTTTGATGGCGGTGGTCGGCCGTCAAATTTATAAATTATGGCGTTCCCGCCAACAAGGTATTTTCGGATCAAAACTCGCCGTTCGTTTAACGTTGATCTGCTCATTGGTCGCGCTGCTGCCCGGTGTTTTGGTCTACGCGGTATCGGTACAGTTTATCGGTCGCAGTGTGGAAAGCTGGTTTGACGTTCGCGTGGACCGCGCGCTTGACGGCGGCATGAACGTCAGCCGCAGCACTCTTAACGCTCGCCTTAACGACACCATTGCCAAGAGCCAGCGCATTGCCGCCGCTTTTCGCGATTCGCCAACGCATTACGGCACGATTTTGAACCGTGTCGCCGAACAGGTCGCGATAGATGAGGCCGCCTTGTTTACTTCCGCCGGTACGCTGATCGCAGTCGGCGGCGTTCGTCCTTCGTTATTCGTTCCGGAACCGCCATCGCGGGAAATTCTTTGGCAGCTGCGCACGCAGTCCATGCATACTTCCATTGATCAGGATGAAAGCGGTTTGCGGCTGCGTGTTATCCTGCCCGTTGATTTTGGCGATTTATATGATTCGCTTCGTTATCTTCAGGTGATCGATAAGGTTCCCGAAACGCTGGCACACGATATAGAAACCGTACAGCACGGCTGGAGTGATTACAAAGAAATTTCTTTTTCCCGCCAAAGCGTCAAACGACTCTACATGTTAACGCTGACGATAGCACTTTTGCTGACGCTGACCGTTTCGCTTGGGATTGCCGTCGTCCTTGCCGAGCGTTTTGCCGCGCCGCTTGGTCTGCTCGCGGCGAGCACCCGCGCTGTTGCCGAAGGGGATTTCAGCGTACGCCAGCCGGTTGCTTCGAGTGATGAGATGGGCTCGTTAACCCAATCGTTCAATGCCATGACGACCCAGTTGGAGCAGGCGCGACAAGAACGTGAACGCAGTCATCAGGCATTGGAAACCACTCGCGCTTATCTGGAAAGCGTTCTGGGCAATCTTTCTTCCGGGGTTTTGGTTTTTGACGAAAACCAATATTTGCGTACCGTTAATCAAAGTGCCGCCGTTCTTTTGCAAACATCTTTTCCCGATCTTGACGCGCTCCCTTTGCCTCGGTGGCCGGAGCGGGCTCCCGATCTGACGCCGTTTATCGCTGCCGTTGCCCAGAATTTGGAAACAACCGGAGAATGGCACCAGGAAATCAATATCCCGATCCATCAAACGCTCCGCTCTTTTCTGATTCGCGGATCACGACTGATCGGGCCACCGGTCAGCCATGTGATCGTTTTCGATGACATTACCGTTATTGCACAAGCGCAGCGTGACGCAGCATGGAGCGAAGTCGCGCGGCGACTTGCGCACGAAATCAAAAACCCGCTTACCCCGATTCAGTTGTCCGCGGAACGTTTGGCGATAAAACTTGCCGAGAAATTGCCCGAGAACGAGCGCGATTTTCTCGAACGCGGGACACAAACGATTGTTTCCCAAGTAAACGCCATGAAACACATGGTTGATGATTTTACTATTTACGCCAAACAGTCGCAGCAAGGGCGGATGACGGATGTCGATCTGGTCGCACTGCTCAAAGAAGTGCTTGGCTTATATGGTCATTTACGCGCGCAGATTCATCTGGCCTTGCCGGACAAACCGATTATTATCCATGGCGAACCCGTTCGCCTACGGCAAATTTTTCACAACCTGATGCAAAACGCCATTGACGCTCAGGCAGACAACCCGAAACCGTTGTATGATATTTCATTACACGTCAATCATCAGGACGCTGTGGTCGTTTTTGCCGACAACGGCCCCGGATTTTCCGAAGAGATTTTACGGCGTGCCTTCGAGCCTTATGTGACGACCAAAACCAAAGGAACCGGGTTGGGGCTGGCCATTGTGAAAAAAATTATCGAGGAACACGAAGGACGCATCGTGATCGGAAATCACAAGCCGCACGGCAGCAGCATCACGCTGACTTTCCTGCTTTCCAAAACAACTGCCAATGAAAAATAGCTTGGAGTAGAATATTAACCATGGTTTCTGCACATATTCACGAAATTTTAATTGTTGACGACGAAGCGGGTATCCGCGAATTGCTCTCGGAAATTCTGGCCGACGAGGGTTATCGGGTTATTTTGGCGGAGAACGCGCGGGAGGCGCGGCAATATCGCCTTCAGAAAACACCGTCGTTGGTATTGCTCGATATTTGGATGCCGGACACCGATGGCGTGACGCTGCTTCGCGAATGGTCGAACAATGGTTTACTGACAATGCCTGTCGTAATGATGTCCGGCCACGCTACCATTGAAACCGCCGTAGGCGCAACCCGTATCGGCGCGTTTGATTTTCTGGAAAAGCCGATTGGTTTGGAAAAATTGTTAATTACCGTCCGGCGAGCATTAAAAAGCGCATCGGCACAATCCGATCTCAGTGTTTCCTTGGCGCAAATCGGGCGAAGCGCCGCCATACATGCGCTGGAACAGGGTTTAACCCGCTTGACCCGTGCGCGCAACCCGATCCTGATCTTGGGCGAACACGGTGCCGGTCATGAAACCGTAGCCCGGTCTTTGCAGCAGCCGCAAGTACCTTGGGTTAAGGTTTCCCATGAGCGTCTTGCAGGCCAACCGCTTTCTCTACTCGAAGAAGCGCGCGACGGCGTTCTTTATTTTCCCGAAATCGGCCAACTTTCCCGCGCCGAACAAAAAGGATTACTTTTTCTCCTACCTCGTTTTGCCAAATTTGATATCACCTTGATCTGCACCAGCAGCGACCCTTTGGGCAACCTTGCCGCCGAAGGTGCGTTCGATGCAAAACTGCTCACGGAACTTTCCTCGGGTATTTTGATGTTGCCGTCGTTGCGTGAACATCGGGAAGATATTCCGCTGCTTATCGAAAAAAAATGGAAAGAAATCACCGAGCGCAACGCCGACAACAGCTCCTTAATGGCAATACTGACGCCGGAAGCGCTTTCCTACCTCAGTAACTCCTACTGGCCGGGCAATATTGATCAACTTTACAACACGCTGGAAAACCTAGCGCTTTTCAAGAACGAAATCAACGAATCTCTGGTTCGGGCAACGCTTGGTGAAATTCTGGTACAACAAAGCAAAAACGTCCCGCCGGAAATCACCGCGCATTTTCTTGAGCTACCGTTACGCGACGCCCGCGAGGCTTTTGAGCGTTATTATTTTGAACGTCTTCTCATCATCGAACGAAACAACATGAGTCGAATCGCCGAGCGTGCCGGCCTGGAAAGAACTCATCTTTACCGAAAATTAAAGCAGCTCGATATCCGTTTCAATCGTCGGCAAGCACGCATGACCTAGCTCAATAAAAAAAGCCGCTTATGAAAAGCGGCTTTTTTTATTATTTCATTTTTTAAATATCGAGATTGCGAACACCAAGCGCGTTCACCTCAATAAAAGCGCGGCGCGGTTCTACCTGCTCGCCCATCAGTGTCGAAAACACCGCATCGGCACTCACTGCGTCTTCGATTTGAACACGCAGCAAACGGCGAACTTTGGGATCCATGGTTGTTTCCCAAAGTTGTTCCGGATTCATTTCACCGAGGCCTTTATAGCGCTGAATACTCGACGAGGAATGCGCCTCTTCAAACAACCACGCCATCGCTTCACCAAACGTTTTAACGACTTTATATTTATCTCCGCGTTTTATGTACGCACCTTCCCGGATTAATGCTCTCAACGTTTGAGATACCTCAAACAGTTTCCCGGTTTCAACGCGCTCAAGATACTCCTGTGTTAACGACGTTACATAAATCGTCCCATGAAGTGAGCGTTCAATGATAATTTTCCATGAGCCGTCCTCATGGCTTTCCGCTTGTTTGACCGTAAACGTCAACGGCTCCTCTTTAAAAATACCGCGCAGTTTTTCAGCACCGGCCTGCGCGTCTTTTTCCGTTCGCAAACTGTCTATATTCAATCCCTCAAGGATCTTGCGCAGCACTTCCGAATCAACCAAACGCGCCGATTTTTCGATAATGTTTTCCGCTTCCAGAAAATCTTTTGCCAACTGGATAAATTTTTCTTCTTCAAGCGGTTTTTGTTCCGCGCCCGGGGTAAATAAAGCGTCTTTTAACGCAACTTTCAAGAGATGCTGTTTTAATTCATGTTCGTCTTTTAAATAAATTTCTTCCCGTCCCTGTTTCAATTTAAAAAGAGGCGGTTGGGCAATATAAATATGGCCCCGCTCAACCAACTCCGGCATTTGTCGGTAAAAGAACGTCAACAAAAGTGTTCTGATATGAGCGCCGTCAACGTCGGCATCGGTCATGATAATAATACGATGATAACGAAGCTTATCGGGATTGTATTCATCTTTACCGAACCCTGTTCCCATCGCGGTAATCAGCGTAACAATTTCCTGTGTGCCAATAATTCTGTCGAAACGGGCACGCTCAACGTTCAGAATTTTTCCCCGTAACGGCAAAATGGCCTGAAATTTTCGATCACGCCCCTGTTTTGCCGAGCCGCCCGCGGAATCGCCCTCAACCAGATAAAGTTCACACAACGCCGGATCGCGCTCCTGGCAATCCGCCAGTTTTCCCGGAAGGCCGAGATTGTCAAGAACGCCTTTGCGCCGTGTTAATTCCCGTGCTTTGCGCGCCGCTTCCCGAGCGCGTGCCGCTTCAATAATTTTTCCGCAAATAATCTTTGCGTCGGCAGGGTATTCAAGGAGAAACTCCGCCAATTTTCCGGAAACTATTTCCTGGACTATCGGCTGCACCTCGGACGACACCAATTTATCTTTCGTTTGGGAAGAAAATTTGGGCTCCGGCACCTTGATGGACAATACGCAAGTCAGTCCTTCGCGCATATCATCACCGGTCGTTTCCACTTTTGCCTTTTTTGCCAACTCTTCTTTATCGATATAATTGTTTAGCGTTCGTGTCATTGCCTGACGCAATCCCGTCAGATGTGTTCCTCCGTCGCGCTGCGGAATGTTATTGGTAAAACAAAGGACATTTTCCGTATACGAATCGTTCCATTGCATCGATACTTCAACGATCATGCCGTCTTTTTCGCCAACCGAATAAAAAACATGGGGGTGCAAAACGGTTTTACTTTTGTTCAAAAATTCGACGAAACCCAAAACACCGCCGGATAAGGAAAAATTTTCTTCTTTTCCATTTCGCTCATCAAACAATTCTATTTTGACGCCGTTATTCAGAAACGATAATTCACGAAGACGGCGTGCCAAGATATCATAGTGATATTCAATATCACCGAACGTTTCTTTAGACGCCATGAAATGGACTTCCGTACCATGGCGATCTGTGTCCCCGATAACTTTTAACGGTGCTGCGGTAACGCCGTTTCTAAACTCTATCTGATGCGTTTTTCCATTTTGCCAGATACGCAGCTTCAACCAATCGGACAGCGCATTAACAACGGAAACACCGACACCATGCAAACCCCCGGAAATCTTATAACTGTTCTGATCAAACTTTCCGCCTGCATGCAGTTCCGTCATTACGATTTCAGCAGCCGATCTTTTTTCTTCATCGTCTTCTTTAATTCCTGTTGGAATGCCGCGTCCATTATCGATGACAGATACTGAGTTATCGCTATGGATAATCACTTTGATATCATCACAATAACCGGCCAGCGCTTCGTCAATCGCATTATCGAGCACTTCGAAAATCATGTGATGCAAACCGGTTCCATCGGACGTATCGCCGATATACATTCCCGGACGTTTACGTACCGCTTCGAGCCCTTTAAGAACACGGATACTTCCGGCATTGTATTCTTTTACCGGTTTTACTGGAACATTCATATTAATTTCTTTCAAAATACAAATAAAAGCAACCCGCAAATGCTGGTGCTTTTGTGAACATGGATCATTTTATGGTGTGCCGCTAAATACGCATCGGCATCACAACATACTTATAATCAGTTTGATCCGGAACCGTTAATAAGGCGCTGTCGTTCGATGAGCCGAAAGAAAAAACGATTTTTTCCGAACCAAGGCGCTGCAAGACATCCAATAGATATGTAATATTAAAACCTATATTGATCTCTTCGTCTTGATAAGCGACTTCGAGTACTTCTTCCGCCTCTTCCTGCTCGTTGTTGTTGCATATAATTTTCAGTTCGTTGGGCAACAGTGATAAATGAACACCGCGCACTTTTTCGTTGGATAAAATTGCCGCTCGTTGCAATGCCGCTAACAATATTAAACGGTCAATGACTATATTTCTTGTATAGCTGGTCGGAATGACTCTTGTATAATCAGGAAACTTACCGTCGACTACTTTCGAAATCATCTCAATGGATGTAAATGTAAAACGAACCTGATGTTCGAAAATTTCCAACGTTACCGTTCCTTCGTCATCCGTAAGCAATTTACTTAGTTCCATGACTGCTTTACGCGGCAAAATCACTTCTTTACGCGGAAAAGAATCTTCTATCGGCAATTCCGCCCAGGCCAAACGATGCCCGTCAGTCGCGACCAGCTGCAAAGTATTGCCTTCAATTGCCCATAACATACCGTTCAGATAATAACGGATATCCTGTTGCGCCATGGCAAATTCGACTTGCTTTAATAAAACGCGCAATATTTTCTGCGGCAATGTAATTTTGGTACTTTCTTCATCGGCAACAGAAAGACGCGGATAGTCGGTCGCAGGTAAGGTTTGCAAATGAAAACGCGAACGTCCTGCCTGAACATCCATCTTGCTGCCTTGTGTTTTCAATGAAATTAAAGCACCTTCAGGAAGTGCTTTGAGCAGATCTTGAAATTTACGCGCCGAAACAGTAATGGACTGCTGTTCGGATGTTGAAATATTGCAATGAGCCGAGATTTGCAGCTCCATATCCATGGCCGTCATCCATAACTGATTGCTTTTTTGTTCGAGAAGGACGTTGGATAGAATAGGAAGAGTGTGTTTTTTCTCAACAATTCCGGAAACTGAAGACAAAGGTTTCAAAAGTTCTTCGCGTGCTATTTTATCTAGTTTCATGGATTTATATAGATAGTAATAGTTAATAAAGGACGATTTTTCAGAGGAAAAAGATAAAAGTATTAAAAAAACAAGGAGATACCAATCTTTTCCTTTGTGGATAAAAAACCGTGGAAAATGGGAAGATTTCTTTATGCTTTTTCCGAAGACAGCATTAGAAAAATAACCCACAGATTATACCGTAATGGTGCTATGACATGATAGGAACTGGGGGGGGTTTTGTTTATTCATGATAAACCCAGTAGAATTTGAGGCAGTTTTCTTTTTAAGTAGTAAAAGGCGGACTTTCATTTATATATTGTAAGTGAGTACAAACAAACGTTTCACGTGAAACCTTAAAGAAAGTATTGGTTGAAGAAGTATGATTTACCCTGAGTTATTTGATGTGGTTGTTGTTGGCGGTGGTCATGCTGGAACAGAGGCAGCATTGGCCGCAGCGCGAATGAAGCGGAAAACATTGTTATTGACCCATAATCTGGAAACACTCGGACAAATGTCATGCAATCCCTCAATAGGGGGAATCGGTAAAGGTCATTTGGTAAAAGAAGTTGATGCGCTGGGCGGGACGATGGCATTGGCGGCAGATGAAAGTGGTATTCAATTTCGGACTCTGAATGCCAGTAAGGGGCCGGCGGTACGGGCGACACGAGCGCAAATAGATCGCGTATTGTATCGAAACATAATTCGTGAGCGTCTGGAAAAACAAGAGAATCTTTGGCTTTTTGCGCAAGCGGTCGAAGAAGTTTTAATAAAGAACCATCAGGTTTACGGTGTTCGAACGCAAGTTGGTGTTGATTTCCACGGTAAAACGGTTATTTTGACGACGGGTACTTTTTTGAGGGGGCTGGTACACGTCGGGCCGTCACATTATCCGGCAGGGAGAGCGGGCGATCCGCCGGCGCATCGCCTGGGGACACAATTGGCCGAAATAGGCTTACCGGTGGGACGATTGAAAACGGGAACGCCGCCGCGGCTGGATGCGCGGACAATCGATTTTTCTCAACTTACTGAACAGCCGGGCGATAATCCGGCGCCCGTTTTTTCCTTTTTGGGAAATACTTCAATGCACCCGGCTCCTGTTTCGTGCTGGATCACCCACACGAATGAAAAGACACATGAGATTATTCGTCAGGGGCTTGATCGATCACCGCTTTATTCTGGCGTAATTACCAGTACCGGACCACGCTATTGTCCATCGATCGAAGACAAGGTAGTACGTTTTTCCGAACGAATGTCACACCAGATTTTTCTCGAACCGGAAGGATTGCGTACACACGAAATATATCCTAACGGTATATCAACTTCATTGCCTTTTGACGTCCAATTGGCGTTAGTACGCTCGATAAAAGGTTGTGAAAAAGCGCATCTTCTTCGTCCGGGATACGCGATAGAGTACGATTATATTGACCCGCGTGCGTTAAAAAACTCATTGGAAACGAAAATAATCAGTGGGCTTTTTCTTGCCGGACAGATTAACGGCACAACAGGTTATGAAGAAGCCGCGGCACTTGGTATCCTGGCCGGTATCAATGCCGGACGTTTGGCCCAGGGGTTGCCGCCATGGACGCCGCAACGCAATGAAGCTTATCTGGGCGTGATGGTGGACGATTTGATGACCCAAGGCGTTAATGAACCGTACCGAATGTTTACGTCACGCGCCGAATACCGCTTGCGATTGCGTGAGGATAATGCCGATATTCGATTGACCGAACACGGCAGAGCGTTGGGTGTGGTCGATGATGAACGCTGGGCGCGTTTTTCCCGGAAAAAAGAAGCGATTGACCAGGAAACGGAACGACTGAAATCAGTCTGGTTTAATCCAAAAATAATTAAAAAACATCAAAATGAACAAGATGAAGAAATCGTTCGAGGTATTTTAGGTGTTGTACCGGAGCGGGAATATGGGCTTGCCGAGCTGTTGCGTCGACCAACGGTTAATTATGAGTCATTGATGAAATTGCCCGGCGCCGGCGTGGGCGTTCAAGAAAAAGAGGTCGCTGAACAAGTCGAAATCAACATCAAATACGAAGGTTATATTGTTCGTCAGCAAGAGGAAATCGAACGCAATGCGCAGCAGGAACATACGTCCTTGCCGGAAAACCTTGACTACCGAAATGTGCGCGGCTTGTCCAATGAAGTGTGCCAGAAACTAAACCTTTTTAAGCCGGAAACCATTGGCCAGGCCTCGCGTATTTCCGGAATAACGCCGGCGGCAATTGCGCTGTTGTTGGTGTATTTGAAAAAAAATCGGAATAAAACATGAGCGATGATTTTTCCGAAGAGTTGTGCTCGGGCACAGAGAAGTTATCGCTTACTTTCGAAGATAGTATGATTTATCGCTTTTCACAATTTTTTTTGCTTTTGCAAAAATGGAACCGCGCATACAACTTGACGGCGATTCGCGATCCGAAAAAGATACTGACCCATCATTTTCTCGACAGCTTGGGGATTGTTACGGCGCTCGAACAGGAATTCGACAAGCGAAAGAAAAACGCACCGCGGATTCTTGATGTTGGTTCCGGCGGTGGTTTCCCCGGCATAATTTTGGCAATCGCCCGCCCGGGCTGGCATATCACCATGATCGACGCTGTCGCTAAGAAAATGACGTTTGTACAGCAAGCGGCGATCGAGCTTTGCCTTGACAATGCCAAAACGGAAATCGGGCGCGTCGAAGAATATCGTCCGGCGATGCGTTATGATTTGATCACCGCCCGGGCGTTTTCGGAAATTGGCGTATTGATCGAGAAAACCAGAACCGCCATACACGAACAAGGCTTTTGGGCGGCGATGAAGGGAACGCGCCCTGAACAAGAGCTTACCCGGTTGCCGCCGGATATTCGTGTTTTTCGAGAGAGTAAGCTGACAATTCCCGGGCTGGCGGCGGAGCGCCATTTGATCATGTTGGAGAAAGCAGATGAGTAGAGAAAACCCGCGCATTATCGCGATAGCCAATCAGAAAGGCGGCGTGGGGAAAACAACGACAGCGGTTAACTTGGCGGCAAGCTTTCACGCAATGAAGCAACGCGTGCTGCTGATCGATCTTGACCCGCAAGGAAACGCGACCACCGGTGCGGGGCTGGATAAGCGGCAGAACGGCGTGACGGTTTACGAAGTGCTGCTCGGTGAGAAGAGCATCATTGAGGCCAGGCAAACGTCGCCTTCCGGCGGTTTTGATATTGTTCCGGCAAATCGTGAGCTGGCTGGCGCCGAAGTCGAGCTGGTTGAATTGCCCGACCGGGAAACAAGGTTGAAAAACGCGCTTGCCGAAGCTCTGACGCAGATGCGGACGGCGATTTCAAAAGTTGCGCACGAATATGATTATATTTTGCTTGATTGTCCGCCGTCGCTATCGCTATTGACGCTTAATGGCTTGTGTGCGGCGGAATCCGTGCTGATTCCAATGCAGTGCGAATATTATGCGCTCGAGGGGCTTTCCGATCTGGTGCAAACATTAAAAAAAGTACGCGCTCACTTAAATCCTAAGCTTGAAATAGAAGGGATTTTGCGCACCATGTATGATCAACGCAACACACTGGCACAAAATGTTGTTGCCGAGCTTATCCGCCATTTTGGCGACAAAGTCTATCGCACCATTATTCCGCGCAACGTGCGTTTGGCCGAAGCACCGTCGCACGGCGTTCCGGTGTTGAAGCTGGAATGGGCATCCAAAGGCGCACAAGCATATCTGGCGTTGGCCGGTGAAATACTGCGGCGCGAAGAAGCGAAATCAGCCCGTAAACCGGAAAGCGAAAGCCAAAGCCAATAAAAATCACGTTGTGTTTCGCGCAAAAGGAAAACGCAGCCGACGTTGTATAAGAAAATTGCCTTACGCGATATTTCGTCAGGCAATCGCGATGATAATAATTTGGTGTGTGGTATTTGCATCGTCGTTTTTCAGATGGCGATCAAGTAATACAACAGAAACGGAAACGTAATAAATTTGCCATCAAACCGCGAAATAATATTTCATTGATAAATGAGTGATCGCCATCTCGCGACAGTTTGTCGCGTTTTAGTGAAATAAATGTCAAAGAAACCATTATGTCGCAGACTTTTCGGAAAAGCGGAGCCAGTGCTCCAAACGCAACGCCAAAAACATCGCAACCAGCGCAAATCGTTCGACAGCGCCGTATCGCAGCGTTATCTCTTGCCGATGAGATAATGCTTGAGACAGAGGCCGCAAAACTTCCCGATTCTTTTTCCTATATTTTTCTTCGTCGCCCGGAACCTGGGCTGGTGATGTTGGAGGGCAGGGCAGGAAACACCGGCCAGCGTTTTAATCTGGGTGAGATGCTCATCACCCGCTGCGTTGTACGCCTTGAATCGCAAGAGAGCAACATCGTCTCAGAGGGGTATGGTTTTGCCCAGGGAAACCGTCCGCGCCATGCGGAGCTTGCTGCCATGTTTGATGCCTTGTTGCAGCAAAAAAACTGGGAAGAGCCGCTGGAGCGCTCACTTATTGGGCCGCTTATCGCTGGGCGCAAGGAGCAATTGAGAAAACGCGCGGAAGAAACGGCAGATACCAAAGTAGATTTTTTTACGATGGTGCGGGGGGAAGACAAATGAACGTGTTTTCTACCTTGCCGGGTTTTTCCAATCCGGTTGATGATACCCAAGCGGTTTTTCGTGCAGTTTTGCATGCGTTTTCAAGGCCGGGGATACTTGTTTATTTGCCTGTGCTGCCTCCGCCGATTCCCGTGACGGGGTTTTCTCAGGGTATGCTGGCTTTGGCATTGACGTTATGCGATAGCGACACTTTGCTCTGGCTGGATAATGTTGCCGATACGCCGGAGGTGCGCCATCATTTGCGTTTTCATTGTGGTTCGCCGTTTGTGACGCACCTGTCAGAAGCGTCTTTTGCTTTTATCGCGGAGCCTGGAGATATGCCGCGTCTGCGCGCCTTTAATCAGGGAAGGTCGGATTTTCCCGATCGTTCAGCAACACTGGTCATCAACGCAAATTTGTCCGAGGGCAGTAGACGGACGCATGAATTGACGGGGCCGGGCGTGAAAAACGGAAATCAAGGATTTTGGCAAGGTTTTCATGTTTCTGGCTTGCCGGTACGGTTCTGGGAGGAGTGGGAAGAAAACAATGCCTCTTACCCTTTGGGTGTGGATATTCTTTTTGTGGATACCCAAACCGATGACGCGGATGAGCCTCTTGCTCGCTTGTTGGGCCTGCCCCGGACGGCGTGTGTCAGGACAATCGCCCCGCCATCTGCCGTAAAGGAGCGGTCGGTATGTATGTAGCCGTCAAAGGAGGAGAAAAAGCCATCAGGAGCGCTCATCGTCTAATGGCCGAAAAACGTCGGGGAAATACCGAGGTGCCGGAGGTAGAAATCGAACAAATCCGGGAACAGCTTTCGCTTGCGGTGGACCGGGTGATGGCGGAAGGCTCGCTGTATGATCGCGACCTTGCCGCTCTTGCTGTCAAGCAGGCCAGAGGCGATTTGGTTGAGGCGGTTTTTTTATTGCGGGCCTATCGCACGACCTTGCCGCGCTTTGGCAATTCGCAGCCTATGGATACCGCCGCCATGCATGTTCGTCGCCGCATTTCAGCTGCTTACAAGGATGTTCCGGGCGGGCAAGTGCTTGGTCCCACCTTCGATTATACGCACCGGCTGCTTGATACCGATTTGGCCATGCCGACAACACCGGCCACGTTTTCTGATAACGAAGAACGTATATGCGCAGAAACGGAACATGGCGAAGAAGAAATAATATCTGTCTGCCCGAAAGTGCTTTTTTTTCTGGAGAAAGAGGGACTACTGCCGCCGGAAGAGGGCGTGGATATTTTTCCGGGCGACCTCACCCGGCAGCCGTTGGAATTGCCGGCCGATCGCGATATTCGCCTTCAAAATCTGGCTCGTGCCGATGAGGGCATGTTGCTGGCGCTGGCGTACTCCACACAACGCGGTTTCGGCGCCACGCATCCTTTTGTCGGTGAAATCCGCATGGGCGAAACAGAAGTTTTTTTCGTGCCTGAAGAACTGGGGTTTCCGGTTGTCGTGGGCGAGATCACGCTGACCGAATGCGAGAGTGTCAACCATTTTGTCGGAAATAAAAGGCATCCCGCCTCTTTTACCAGAGGCTATGGGTTGGTGTTTGGCGAAAACGAACGCAAAGCCATCAGTATGGCGCTGGTGGATCGAGCGTTACGCGCCGACGAATATGATGAAGAAACGCGAGGGCCGGCACAAAACGTGGAGTTCGTCCTCTACCACAGCGATAATGTGGAGGCGTCCGGTTTTGTGCAACACCTGAAATTGCCGCACTATGTTGATTTTCAGGCGGAGCTGGCGCTTGTGCGTTCTCTGCGTGGCAAAACCGCAGGAAAGGAATCGGAGTAATGTCGGTTTCAACGCATAAAACAAACTCGGCAGTAGCTTCTTACAACTTTGCTTATCTGGACGAGCAAACAAAACGCATGATCCGACGCGCCATTCTCAAGGCGGTTGCCATACCCGGCTATCAGGTGCCGTTTGGTGGGCGTGAAATGCCCATGCCTTATGGGTGGGGTACTGGTGGTATTCAGGTAAGCGCCGCCATCATGGGCAAAGACGATATTTTTAAGGTAATCGACCAGGGGTCGGACGATACAACCAATGCAGTTTCCATTCGGGCTTTTTTTGCCCGCGTGGCCGGAGTGCGCACCACGACCGATACCACGGAGGCCAGCATCATTCAAACCCGGCATCGCATACCGGAACAGCCACTGCAAGAAGGGCAAATCATGGTCTATCAGGTACCGATTCCGGAACCTTTGCGCTGGATGGAGCCGAGTGAAACGGAAACACGAGCCATGCATGCTTTGGAAGAATACGGCGTTATGCATGTCAAGTTGTATGAGGACATTGCGCGACACGGAGAAATTGCTACAAGCTTCGATTATCCGGTGCTTGTCAACGAACGTTATGTGATGAGCCCGTCGCCCTTGCCGAAATTCGACAACCCAAAGATGAATCAATGTCCGGCTCTGCAACTTTTTGGGGCGGGGCGCGAAAAACGCATTTACGCTATTCCGCCGTATACCGTTGTTACGAGCCTGGACTTTGAGGATTATCCGTTCGCGGTACAGCACTGGGACACGCCTTGTGCGATCTGCGGCGCAACCGACAGTTATCTTGATGAAATCATTGTCGACGACGAGGGAGCGCGCATGTTTGTCTGTTCCGATACGGATCACTGCGCGAGATATCGTGCTGATTGCGGCGCTGACCATACGTCGGGTGTCGGCAAAACGGCGCAAAAAAGAGGCGCTTCATGAAGGACATCTCAACGACAGAACAGCTCGATAACCCCACCGTTGTTTCTGGTCTCATGGAAATCACCACCGACGCCCCGGATGCAGAGCCGGTATTGCTGAGTGTGCGAGATGTCTCGCATTATTACGGCAACCGAATCGGTTGCCGCAATATCAGTCTTGATTTATGGCCCGGCGAAGTGCTTGGCATTGTGGGCGAATCCGGCTCGGGCAAAAGCACCCTGCTGAATTTGCTGGCCGGACGTTTTCCACCGGCAGCAGGCACCATTCATTACCGTGATGGCGAAGGTATTTTGCACGACGTCAACAAATTGCCCGAAGCCGTGCGCCGCCGGTTATTGCGCACGGAGTGGGGGTTCGTGTATCAGAATCCCCGTGATGGTTTGCGAATGCGCGTGAGCGCTGGCGGCAATATTGGGGAGCGGTTGATGGCTTGCGGTAGCCGGCATTACGGGAATATTCGTGGCACAGCCCTCGATTGGCTCTCAAAAGTGGAAATTGCTGGAGACCGCGTCGACGATCACCCCACCGCATATTCCGGAGGTATGCAGCAACGCTTGCAAATTGCCCGCAACCTTGTTTCTTCGCCGCGTTTGATTTTTATGGACGAGCCGACGGGCGGGCTGGACGTTTCTGTCCAGGCAAAGCTTCTGGATCTTTTGCGGCAACTGGTGCGGCAATTCAATCTTTCTGTGGTGCTGGTTACGCACGATCTGGTTGTGGCGAGACTGCTGGCACATCGGCTCATTGTCATGAGGCGCGGCGAAGTGGTGGAAGCCGGCCTTTCCGATCAGGTTCTGGATGATCCCCACCATGCCTATACGCAGCTTCTCGTCTCGTCGATTTTGCAAGGATGAAAAAAACCATGGATTTCATGCCGTCGCGGCCGGTTTTGTCTGTGAGTGGTCTTCGCAAAGATTTTGTCCTGCATACACAGGGCGGAACCCGAATAGAAGCGTTTTCCGATCTGGATATCGATATTCGGAAAGGAGAATGTCTGGCGCTGCATGGCGCTTCCGGCGTCGGAAAATCGACGCTTTTGCGTCTGTTGTACGCTAATTACAAGCCCTGTGCCGGCAGCATTCGAGTATGGCACGGTGGTTCTTGGGTAGATATGGCGGCGGCTTCTCCGCGCACAGTGTTGTCTGTGCGGCACACGACCATGGGCTACGTCAGCCAGTTTCTGCGGGTCATCCCGCGTGTTTCTTGCCTGGAGATCGTGGCGGAGCGGCTTACGTTGCATGGCGAGGAGACGTCCGCCGCCAGCGACAAAGCGGGGGCACTGCTGGAGCGTCTGCGTATACCCGAACGCCTCTGGCACCTTGCCCCCGCCACTTTTTCCGGTGGGGAACAGCAGCGCGTCAATATCGCGCGCGGATTTATTCGCCGCTACCCGGTCATGTTGCTGGATGAGCCGACCGCTTCGCTCGACGCGGCCAATCGCGAAACAGTCGTGGCGCTGATCAAGGAGGCCAAAATAGCGGGCGTAGCGATTGTGGGTGTTTTTCANNCGGCGGTACGTGATGCTGTGGCGGATCGTATTTTCGAGTTGCGCCCTTTGGGCCAGGGGCTATAAGAAAAAAAAGAATGACGGGAACGCTCGTGTACGTTATGGGGCCATCGGGCTCCGGCAAGGATAGCCTGATCGCGTATGTACGGAAAAGCATAAACGTTTCTTACGCACAGACATGGAGCAGCGCCGTTCATACACGGAAAGGGCTGCGCCCCATATTTTTTTCCCGGCGGTACATTACACGCCCGGCAAACGCCGGAGAGGAGAGACATTATCGCCTGACCCGGGAAGAGTTCCGATTCCGTAAAAATAGCGGTGGATTTGCGTTGTCGTGGGAAAGTCACGGCCTGTGTTATGGCATCAGCAGCGAAATTGACATGCGGCTTGCCGTTGGCGCCATCGTCGTCGTCAATGGCTCGCGGGAATACCTGCCCGAAGCGACGAAGAAATACCCTGCGCTGGTACCCGTATTGGTTTCTGCGCGACCCGACGTGTTGCGAGAACGCCTCGAAAAGCGCGGTAGGGAAAACGCAAAGGATATCGATGAACGGCTTGGCAGCGCGGTCATGAAATTGCCGGATATTCCCGGGCTTATCGAACTGGATAATTCCGGTGCTTTTGAAGAGGCCGGCCGGAAATTCTCGGATATTTTTCTGCGTTTGCGTCGAGAAACGGCGACACAAAAAAAAGAAAAAAGAGGGACATAACCAACGCACTTCCATTTTTTTGAAGAAGAAAATTTATAAAAAATCATGGAAAACGACACAAAATTGTAATGCTGGCCAAGCATAGTATCTACGTTGTAAGCATCGTTTACATGAGAAAAATTATGATTCGGATACAAAACCTCACACGTTCCTTTGCCGCGCACAAGGCGCTGGACAATATAAGCTTTGATGTAAAGCAAGGTGAAATGGTCGCGCTTATCGGCGCCTCCGGTTCGGGCAAGTCAACCTTGTTGCGCCATATCTCCGGTATCATGGCCGGTGACAAGAGTGGCGGCAGCATCATGGTAATGGGCCGCATGGTGCAGCAAAGCGGCCGTATTTGGCGCGACGTACGCAAGACGAGGGTGAGCATAGGGATGATTTTCCAGCAATTCAACCTGGTAAATCGTTTGCAAGTGCTTACCAATGTCAAGCTGGGCGCATTGGGCCGCATACCGCTGTGGCGCAGTCTTTTGCATTTCTTTCCGAAGGATGTCCGCCACTTGGCGTTGGAGTCGCTTGCCCGAGTCGGTATTGCGGATAAAGCGTTCCAGCGCGCTTCGACACTTTCCGGCGGCCAGCAACAACGCGCGGCGATTGCCCGCGCGCTGGTACAAAAGGCCCAAATCCTTTTGGCGGATGAACCCATCGCTTCTCTCGATCCGGAAAGCTCGCGCCGAGTTATGGATATTTTGGCGGAGATCAACAAAAGAGACGGCATAACGGTGGTGGTTTCCCTGCACCAGGTGGATTACGCTATCCGTTACTGTCCGCGCACAATTGCCATGAAACAAGGCCGCATTGTCTATGACGGGCCTTCAAGCGCGCTGACCCCAGCTCTTCTTCGCGAATTATACGGCGCTGCCAGCGAAGAAATGTTCGTGGAAACGGCCGATAAACCTTTGGCGCAAGAACAGCAAAGCAGGTTTGCGCCCGCTTTGAGCTCAATTGCCGCATGAACATGGTTTTCTATCATCGCTTTTCATTATTTATCCATCAGGAGTTATTTTTATGAGCAAATATTTCTATTCTGCCATCACCGGATTTTTTGTTTTTTTCAACGTTTTGTTTTCCGGTGCGGCGTATGCCGAACCCCAGGAGTTGAATTTCGGCATTATCAATACCGAGTCTTCGCAAAACCTCAAGTCTGCATGGACCCCCTTTCTGGATGACATGCAAAAAGAGACGGGGCTGAAAATCAATGCTTTTTTCGCATCGGATTACGCGGGAATTATAACGGCCATGCAGTTTAATAAAGTACAAATCGCCTGGTATGGCAACGTGTCCGCCATATTGGCGGTTGATCGCTCCGATGGCGAAGTGTTTGCGCAGGTCATTCACTCCAGCGGTGCCGGCGGATATTTTTCGCACCTGATCGTCAATAAAGACTCACCCTTAAGCAACGAAAAAGAGGTATTGGCGCAGGCGAAGAGCCTTACATTCGGTAACGGCGATCCTAATTCCACATCAGGTTTTCTTGTGCCGGGTTATTATGTTTTTGCGACGAACAATGTCGATCCCAAAGCGATTTTCAAGCGCACCCTGAACGCCAATCATGAAACCAATGCTCTTTCCGTCGCCAACAAACAGGTTGATGTGGCCACATGCAACAGCGAAGTCTTGGAGCGCCTTGAAAAAACGAACCCGGAAAAACGCGCGCAAATCAAGGTTGTTTGGACATCCCCTCTCATTCCTTCCGATCCGCTCGTATGGCGCAAGGATTTGCCGGCGGACATCAAGGGAAAGCTGCGTAATTTCCTTTTCAACTATGGTCAGGACGGCAGGCCGGAAGCCGCGCGCGAAAAGGAAATACTAAAAGCGTTGCTGTGGTCGCATTTTCGTCCTTCCGATAACGACCAGCTCTTGCCTATTCGACAACTGGAGCTATTCAAGGAAAAAAGTGGGGTTGAGACCAGTGCCAATCTCAATGCCGCAGAAAAACAGGCAAGGATAAAAGAAATCGATGACAAACTGGTCGTGCTGAACGCCCGAGTGGAAGAGCTTAACCGTGCTAAAAAGCCGTAATGCCGCGCCGTACCATGAACGGCAACGGATAAAACGGTCAAAAAAGTTACGGTACGAAAGAGAAATAAGGAAAGACAATATCGTCGATTTTCGAAGCAAGGCCTATGTCTGAAATGACGCCGTTACATCAAACGCCCAAGAAAAGTCATTGCCGGACACTGCTTTCCCTTATTGGTTGGGGTTTGCTTTTCGCGGCGCTCGCATGGTCGTGGCGTGGGGCTGAAATACGCCCGCTGGCGCTGGTCACCGATGCCGGCAATATGGCGGTTTTCGCCAGGGAGTTTTTCCCGCCGGATTTTACCGACTGGCGCATCTATCTGGAAGAGATGATCGTCACCGTGCAAATTGCCCTGTGGGGAACATTTCTTGCCGTGGTATTTGCCGTGCCGCTTGGTATCCTGAGTTCCGAAAATATTGTGCCGTGGTGGGTCGTTCAACCTGTGCGCCGCCTCATGGACGCGGCGCGAGCCATCAACGAGATGGTTTTTGCCATGCTGTTCGTCGTGGCGGTCGGCCTCGGCCCGTTTGCCGGCGTGCTCGCTCTTTTTGTCCATACCACGGGCGTACTCGCCAAATTGTTTTCCGAAGCGGTCGAAGCTATTGATCCCCAGCCTGTCGAAGGCATCCGCGCGACGGGAGCGCTTGGTATCGAGGAAGTGATTTTCGGCGTCATTCCACAGGTGTTTCCGCTTTGGATTTCTTATTCGCTATATCGTTTCGAGTCGAACATACGTTCCGCCACCGTGGTTGGTATGGTCGGTGCGGGCGGCATCGGTGTGTTGTTGTGGGAGCTTATCCGAGGGTTCTATTTCGCGCGTACCTGTTCTGTCATGCTGATCATCATCGCCGTCGTGGTTTGTTTTGATCTTTTGTCCCAACAAATCCGTAAACGATTTGTATGAGCGAATCTATATCAAATAATTTCCAATGAACAATACACTTTATCTGACCAATGGGCGCATCCTGACGTCGCAGGGCGAAATCGATAGCCTGGTTTTCGGCGACGGGCTTGTCACTGACGATTGCGTGGCTGCAGACTGTGAGTATGATCTTGAGGGCGACTACCTGATCCCCGGCTTGATCGAGTTGCACACAGACAATCTGGAAAAACACTTTGTCCCGCGCGCCGGAGTGAGCTGGCCGGCGGGAATATCTTCCATTGCGGCGCACGATGTGCACATGATCGCATCCGGTGTGACTACGGTATTTGATGCCGTTACTGTCGGAGAGCCCGCCAACCGGAGAAACCGTAATGAACTTTTTACCGCCAGCCTTAATGCTATCGCGGGCGCGGCTGAACAAGACCTGCTGCGGGCGGAACACTTTCTGCATCTGCGTTGCGAGCTTGCCGGTGATGATCTCGTGGAACTGATTTCCCCGTGCATGGCGAGCGAAAGATTGCGCTTGTTGTCCATCATGGACCACACGCCCGGTCAGCGCCAATGGCGAGATTTGGATAAATACAAAACCTATCACAGCTTGCACGGCGCCACGAAAGAAGAATTCGAAGAGCGCCTGAATATGCTGCGGGCGAAACAGGAAAAAAATGCGGACAAGAACCTAATTGCCCTCATGGATATTTGTCGCGAACGTTCGTTGCCGCTGGCCAGCCACGACGATACGACGGCGGATCATGTGCGGGAAAATGTTGCCCACGGAGTCAGTTTGTCAGAATTTCCGACCACAATGGAGGCTGCGCAGGAAGCGCGACGCCATGGTCTGGCTATTATCATGGGTGCGCCCAACATCGTACGCGGCGGCTCCCATTCGGGCAACGTATCGGCGATAGAGTTGGCCAGAAATGGGCTTTTGGATATTCTTTCCTCGGATTACATGCCGGCGAGCCTTTTGCACGCGGCTTTCCTATTGCCGGAGCTGACCGGAATAACGTTAAGCAGAGCCTTGGAGACTGTAACGGTTCATCCGGCAAAAGCCGTGGGGCTTGATGATCGCGGCGAGCTGGCGCCGGGCAAGCGGGCGGATGCCGTACAAGTGAAACTGGTGGATGATATTCCGGTCGTGCGGGCGGTTTGGCGGTCTGGCCGACGTGTGCTGTGATGTTGGATGCCTGACAATGAGCGCACGTTATGCGTTGTATTTTATTCCTGATCCGGAAACGCCGCTTGCGGCTTTGGGTTCCGCCTTACTCGGTCGGAACAGCGAGACAGGCGAAGAGATTCCCCAGGCACATTTTCCGGATTTTTCACGGCAACGATGGCATGAGCTTACGACAAACGCGCGCCGTTATGGCTTGCACGCCACGCTGAAAGCGCCGTTTTTTTTAAAACAGGGAGCAACGGAAAACGACCTGCTGCTCGCCGCCGCCCGTTTTGCCGAAAATTGGCAGGCCTGTATTTTTCCGCGGTTGGTGCTTGCGCGCATCGGCGCTTTTTTTGCCCTTGTTCCGCTTGGGGAAAGCCCGGGGGAGCGGAAATCCTTGCAAAATATCAATACACTTGCGGCAGATGCCGTGGCTTTTTTCGACAGGTTTCGCGCCGCGCCTTCGAAGCATGAGCTTGCGCGCCGCCATCCGCAAAGCCTCAGCGAACGTCAAAGAGAGCTTCTGGCCAAATGGGGCTATCCTTATGTGTTTGACGAGTATCGTTTTCATGTAACCCTTACGGATACGCTTCGCGTCAGCACGGATACGTGTGCGGAAATACGCGCCGTAAAAGAAAATTTGCAAACATATCTTATGCCGCTGCGTGATGTGGCGGTCACGGTTTCAAGCATATGCGTCTGCAAGCAGATAACGTATGATATCGCCGCGCAATCGGGGGCGCGGGTAAAAAACAATAGCGATAACAATAACGTATTCATGCTGTTGCAGAGATTTCGTTTCCGGGGTATTTAACGGAAAACCAGAACGGTTTTTCCGTCTGCAAGCGTTGCCCGAGGACTTCCGGTATGGTCATTCGCGCCTGCAACAGCTTACGCCGCCTTGAAATAATTCGTTTCGTGCGTACGCGCAACAATCATCTCTCGTTGCTTTGGGCATCGAAATGCCTTTAAGGAAAGATTAACGGATAAACCTTCTTCGGACGAATATTTCATCTCTAATGATGATGTTTTTGGCTTACCATTGAAACACTATACTAAGTTGGTAAGTTGGAAAACCGTTTCTGTTCCATGGCACAAAGGGGAAATCGGGATGCAAAAAGCAAAAAAATTGCTTGTGCTGTTGCTTTTAGCCGGAGTTGGCTTTGTCGTTTGGCGCTATTTCTCCGCGCCTATATTTGAAGAGCTGGTTCTCTATGGAAATGTGGATCAGCGACAGGTAGCGTTGGCCTTTATCGACTCCGAGCGCATCGCGGAAATACTTATACAAGAGGGCGCGGAAGTGCAGCCGGGGCAAGTGCTTGCCCGTCTGGAAACGCGGAGGTTGCGGGATAAAATAGCTGTCGCCGAGGCACAGGTTGCTTCAGCGGCAGCCGCGCTAGCGCGGCTTAACAACGGCACACGGCCCGAAGAAATCGATCAGGCGCGAGCGGCTGTGGCATCGGCGCGGGCGGAACAGATTTTTGCCGAAGCGCAATACAAACGCTACGACGATATATGGAAAAGCTCTAATGGCCAAGCCCTCAGCAAACAGGATGTTGACGAGACCCAATTGCAATTGGATATAGCTCGCGCCAAATTGGTCGAGCAACAAAAAAGATTGCGGCTGGCTGAAATCGGTCCTCGTGACGAAGATATTGCCGAAGCTGGAGCGGTCTTGCGGGAACGGCAGCGCAGTCTGGAAGAGCTGCGTAACCGGCTTGATGATGCCGAGCTGAAAAGTCCGGCGCATTCTATGGTTAACCGTAGACTTCTGGAGCCAGGAGACGTGGCGACACCGCAACGGGCGGTTTTCTCGCTGGCCATCCTTTCTCCCAAGTGGGTGCGGGCATATGTTGCCGAAACGAACTTGGGCTATATACGTCCGGGCATAGCTGCGGTGGTTTTCACCGACAGCTACCCGGAACGGGGTATCGTCGGCACAGTCGGGTTTATTTCTTCGGTGGCCGAATTTACGCCCAAGGCTGTTGAGACCACGGAGTTGCGAACATCTCTGGTTTATGAAGTGCGCGTTTATGTGGAAGATCCTGAAAACGTATTGCGCCTGGGCATGCCCGTTACAGTGAAATTCCCGGAAATGGCAAGGTAAATTGGATGCGGCCATGCAATATATGTTTTCCGCCGAAAATATAACCAAGTCGTTTAGGTTAAAAATAGGGCAGATTTTTACGGCTCTGGATTCGGTTTCCGTGGGGGTTCGTCCCGGCGGCATTACCGCGCTGGTTGGGCCGGACGGCGCGGGGAAAAGCACGTTGCTTAGAATTTTCGTCGGTTTGTTGTGTCCAAATGCGGGCACCCTCATTTTTGACAGGCAGGCGTTTACCGAAAAAAGTGTGGAATTGAGGGCGCGCATCGGCTATATGCCGCAAAAATTTGGCTTATACGAGGATTTGACCGTGCAGGAAAATCTCGACCTGTACGCGGATTTGAAAGGAGTTGGCCGGTCGGAGCGATCGAAGCGTTATCGCGAACTCCTGGCAATGTCGGCCATGGAGCCGTTCCGGCAGCGCCCAGCGGGCAAACTATCCGGGGGCATGAAACAAAAGCTCGGCCTGATCTGCACACTGGTTTCTCCGCCGAAACTTCTTCTTTTGGATGAACCCACCGTGGGCGTCGATCCACTTTCCAGGCGGGAGTTGTGGGAAATTGTCGAACGTCTTACCGACCAGTCTGGTATGTCGGTTATCGTAAGCACGTCATATCTTGATGAGGCGGATAGATGCGATGAAGTAGCGCTGCTTTTCGAGGGCAAGGTTTTGGCCTATGGTTCACCTGAAGCCATTCGGCAACGTGCCGACGGCATGGGATATCTGGCCCGGCCTGCTTCACCGGATACCCCGCGGTCACTCCAGGCCCGCTTGCTGGGAGCTCCGGGGATCATCGATGCTGTTCCGCAAGGCGGCGCCGTCCGATTTATTCATGGTTCTTTGACCGAAGAGCAAAGCGCCCTCATGTTTTCCCTTCTGGGTGGAGCGGAAAAGAACAAAGTTTCTCCCAGTCTTGAAGACAGCTTCATGTTGCTTTTGCGCAGCCATATACGAACACCGAACAGCATCGAGCAAACTCAACCCCTCTCTGCGCCAGTTCCTAACAATTTTCCCGAATCCGATCTTTACGGCTCGAGTAAGAAAGAGCCCATTATTCAGATCAAAAATGTTTCCCGTCTTTTCGGGGATTTTATTGCCGTGAACAATGTAAGTTTTTCCGTATACCGGGGCGAGGTTTTTGGCCTGCTCGGCCCCAACGGCGCGNNGTTTCGTATGCTCTGCGGGCTGCTTCCGGCCAGCAAAGGCAGTTTGCATGTGGCCGGGGTGAGCGTACGCGAGGCCAGGGAAGAAGCCCGTCGCCGCCTGGGCTATGTGGCACAGAAATTTTCCCTATACGGACCACTGAGCGTCCGCGAGAACCTGGAATTTTTCGCCGGTGCTTACGGGTTACGCGGGCAAATAAAAAACAGACGGATACAGGAGATGATTGCGGAGTTTTCTCTTGNNCCTACCGGGCGGCTATAAACAACGTTTGGCCATGGCCGTGGGTTTGTTGCATGAGCCGGCGATCCTTTTTCTGGACGAGCCGACCAGCGGGGCCGACCCATTGGCTCGCCGCGATTTCTGGAAGCGCATCTCCAGGCTGGCCGATCGGGGCGTTACCATCGTCGTTACCACTCATTTCATGGAGGAGGCGGAATATTGTGACCGCATCCTGATCCAGGACGAAGGAATCATGCTGGCNNTTGGGTACGCCGGAAGAAATACGCGCTCAGGCAAAGCAAAAGGCCGGGATTGAGCCGACAATGGAAGACGCTTTTATTGACATTGTGACCAAAGCCAGGGTTGCCAAGAGGGAAAAAACGGCATGAACGCCAGGAAGATCACCGACACGCATAATGCGGGAAGGACAAGAATCAGAGCCTTAATACGCAAAGAAACCCGACAAATGTTGCGGGATAAGAGTACGTTGACACTGGGTATTATTTTGCCGATCCTGCTTTTGCTGCTTTTTGGTTTCGGCCTTTCTTTGGATGTGCGGCAGGTTCCGGTGACTGTGGTCAGAGACAGCTCTTCTCCGGTCACACGTGATCTGTATACCAGCTTGAAACGTTCTTTGTATTTCAATCCGGTAATGGCGAATTCCTGGAAAGAGGCCGAGCACATGCTGCGTACCGGGGTCACCGACGCCATTGTGCGGCGGGAAATGAAAGAGTCTCCGGACGGACGTGAGCATATCCAGATAATTGTTAACGGACGCGATTCCAATACGGCTCGCATCATGCAACGCTATCTGGAAGGAGCGGTATCCCATTGGGTCTTGCTGCGCCAGAGCAATCTTTCTTTTCTTTCCGGGGGCATCGCGCCGGAAATTGCCGGGCGGGCGATCGCCGAAACGCGCATTTGGTACAACAGCGAACAGGAAAGCCGTTATTTTCTTATCCCCGGTGTGACCGTCCTCATCATGACGCTGATCGGCACACTGCTTACTGCCCTGGTTGTCGCTAGGGAATGGGAGCGCGGTACCTACGAAGCGCTTGTGGCTACGCCGGTACGAAAGCTGGAAATAGTGATGGGAAAAACCATACCTTACTTTGCCTTGGGAATGGTCGGGCTTTCGTTATGCCTGGCCGCCGCTACGTGGGTTTTCGGCATTCCCATGCGCGGCTCTCTATTGCTGATTGTTGCTGGTTCAGCCATATATATGCTTGTGGCCTTGGGTATCGGGTTGCTTGTTTCCGCGGCCGTGAAAAACCAGTTTCTAGCCAGCCAGATTGTCTTGATCCTGAGTTTCATGCCGACACTGATGCTTTCCGGTTTTATTTTTGACCTGAAAAGCGCCCCGGCTATAGCCCACTATTTCGCACATGCTTTCCCGGCTACCTGGTATGTGGACCTGATGCAAACCTTGTTTCTTGTGGGAAATGCACCGGAGGTGGTCACCAGGGATTTGCTCATCATGTCCTGTTTTGCGGTTGTTTTGCTCGGTCTGGCCGGAGCGAAAATCAAGAAATCTCTGGAGTAACGGCCGTGCCGGAATTTCTTCGCAATATTTTTGTATTGTTCCGCAAAGAAACGCTGATGATTGTGAAAGACAAGCGCAGTAGGATCATTCTGGTCGTACCGATTTTGGTTCAAACCATACTGTTCGGTTATGTGGCTACCTACGATCTTAACCGGGTCGAATATGCGCTGCTGGACGAAGATCGTACATCTGCTTCAAGGGATTTGGCGCGGCGTTTCGAAGCCGCACCAATTTTTTATAAGAAGATGGCCTTGAATAACAGCAAAGAAATAGCGGACGTGCTGGACAATAAAAAAGTATTGTTGGTCCTGCACATCGGGCCGCAGTTTGAGCGGCGGCTCAACGCCGGGCAGACCGTGCCGGTGCAAATCTTGGTGGACGGACGCAATAGCAACGTGGCTGGGGCGGCTGCTGGTTACGCTGTCGGTATGGTTGAAGCCTTTACCAATGCCCGGTTGCGGGAGCGGGGAATCACAGATTCGGCAATTACCGTTTCCAGCCGAGCGTGGTTCAACCCGAACCTGGAAACTCGTTGGAATATTATCTCCGGCCTGCTCGCCGTTCTTGCGGTTATCCAAGTTACGGTATTGGCCGGGCAATCCGTGGCCAGAGAAAAGGAACAGGGCACCTTCGATCAACTTCTGGTCACGCCATTCGACTCCATGACCATCATGTTCGGCAAGGCGTTGCCTCCGGTGCTGGTTGGTCTCGTTCAGTCTTCTGTGGTTTTGCTTATTGCTTTGGGCTGGTTTACCATACCTTTTGCCGGTTCTCTGGCCACGCTCTACTTGGCATTGATCGTTTTTAACTTCGCCATTGTCGGTATCGGCCTTTGCGTTTCGGTGATGACGGCCACCATGCAGCAGGCCATGCTGTATTCTTTTACGCTCTTGATGCCGATGATCCTGCTTTCCGGTTTTGCCACGCCGATTACATCCATGCCCGAGGTCTTTCAATACGCTACACAAATCAACCCGGCGCGCTACGGGGTGGAACTGATACAACGCATATATCTTGAGGGCGCCGGAATAAGTGAAATCAAACATCTGTTATGGCCGCTCGGGGCGATGGCGGTTGTGACTTTGGGAGCGGCCTCACGATTATTTCGCGGTAAATTGGGGTGAATCAAAGAGATAACACATACACGAAAAAGATGACCAGGCAGCCGCACACAACAGGGAGCGTGGATGCGTCCTCGCAGTTGTCCCGGGCGGGCGTATGCTTTGTTCTTTGAAGACGTTTATAATCGACGCTATCATTAATGACTGTGTTTTCTTGAGAAAACACGTTTTTTATTGGCATATTGTAAAAACATCATGACCCATTCCTCTTCCTCTTTTGCTCATCGCCATATCGGCGCGTCTGTTCACGAACAACAGGAAATGCTTTCGACAATCGGCGCATTGTCTGTTGCTGACCTGGTCGAAAAAACATTGCCGCAAGACATTCGTTTGCATACGCCCTTGGCGTTGCCCTTGGCGCAAAGCGAAGAAG
>DBDN01000019.1 GCA_002293615.1 Betaproteobacteria bacterium UBA931
CCAGCGCCGCGTATTCGCCGAGGCTGTGCCCGGCCATCAGCGCCGGACGCACATCGGACGTCGTACACCAGGCGCGCCAAACCGCGACACCCGCCGTCAACATTAAGGGTTGGGTATTGGNNCGCCAGCTTTTCTGCCGGGCCATCCACCGCAAGTTGCCATAAATCTTCATTGAGTGCTTCTGACGCTTCGTCAAAAGTACGGCGCACGACGGGATGCGCGCCAAAGCCGGACATCATCCCGATGGATTGCGAACCTTGCCCGGGAAATACAAAAGCGATTTTATGAATAATCATGAAAAACAGAATAAAAGAAAATGAGCGCCGATTTTATAACCAATCGGATAAAAAGCAGTAGCGTATGTTAAATGCTGCGTAAAAATGCGTCAGATAACCAAGAAATTGTGACGAGAAAGCACACCCATTCACACGCCTAACGTAAAAGACTCCGTTTTTTCGGAGGGTTTGATACTTGAGAGAAAGAAGGCTTGAAGAACGCCCCCCGCAAACAACTATCCTCCGAAAACTAAAAAAACAGTACACATAGCGCCGGAGCATCAGCGCGGATATTGCCCATCTAGGCTTACCAATTTAAACGCTATGTGTATGTCTCATAATCCAGACAAAACCACCTTACGAAAAACCGGGGCCGCTTATTGCCGCACATGGCGGGCAAACAATGCGCCGATAATCCTCGCTATAGATAATTATCGAGCACTCGCGCAGCCCGGCGTTAAACGAAATTTCCCGATTCCGGGTAAGCAGGGACGGATCGACGAGTAAATGTAAATCGGAATGAAAACTCACCGGCGGCACCGCGCCCATCACGCAATCCGTCAGTTTTTCGGCCTCTTCACCGGTTGCCAACGCCGCCTTTTTGCCGCCAATGGCCGCCGCAATTTTGTCAAAATCCGCCTGACAGTCCGCCGGAAGCACTGCCAGTACATAAACACGTCGAGATGCCGAAATTTTGACGCGACACACCATCGCTTTTGCACCTTGGCCAAGCGCGGTTTGCCGAACCTGCGCCGCCTCTTCGGAAGTCCGCACCGGCGGATGTTCAAGTACCCGGTAACGGGCGTCGCCCGCATCAAAGAGTGCAGTCAGTTTTTCAAATACCGCGACAGACACTTCAATTAAATATTCAATGTCCGGCCATCGACTGCCAACGCCGCCTCTTTAACGGATTCGGAAAGCGTCGGATGGGCATGGCAAATCCGGGCAATGTCTTCACTGGACGCGCCAAACTCCATCGCGATGACACCTTCCATCACCAGCTCGGATGCCATCGGCCCAATAATATGCAAGCCAAGCACGCGGTCAGTCGCCGCGTCGGCCACCCATTTCACCAAACCGCGCGTATCGCCCATCGCACGGGCACGGCCATTGGCCATAAACGGGAAACTGCCCGACCGATAATTCATGCCCGACGCTTTCAATTGCTGTTCGGTTTTGCCGACCCAGGCAATTTCCGGCGAAGTGTAGATAACATACGGAATAGTATTGAAATCGACGTGCGGCTTCTGCCCGAGAATCCGTTCTGCCACGGCGCTACCCTCTTCTTCGGCTTTGTGCGCCAACATCGGCCCGCGCACAACGTCGCCCACAGCCCAGATATTGGGCAGATTGGTACGGCAGCAATCATCGACTTCAATCATGCCCCGCTCGCTTAACTTCAGCCCAACCGCTTCCGCGTTCAAGCCTTGCGTATTCGGCACTCGACCAATCGATACGATCAACATATCGAACGCCACTTTTTGCGCTCCGCCCTTGCTGTCGCGATACGCCACCTTAACGCCTTTGCTGTCGGCTTTTACTTCGTCTACTTGAACGCCGGTATGAATATCCAACCCTTGCGCTTTAAACTGTTTCGCGGCTTCTTTGGCAATGGCAGTATCGGCAACGCCAAGAAATTCCGGCAACGCTTCAAGCATCGTCACTTCCGCGCCCAAGCGCTGCCATACCGACCCCATTTCCAAACCGATAACGCCGGCGCCGATAACGCCCAGACGTTTCGGTACATTGGTCATCGCCAACGCGCCTTCGTTGTCGAGAATACGTTTGTTATCGAACGGCACACCGGGCAACGCACGCGGCGACGATCCCGTCGCGATGATGACATGTTTTGCCGATAACACGTTTTTTTCCTTGGCGGTACCGGTCGGCGTCACATTCAGCATCCACTGATCGTCTTTCCTGTCGGAAAACGCCGCCTTGCCCTGAAAAAACATCACCTTGTTTTTTTTGAGCAGATAAAGGATCCCGTCGTTATTCTGGGCAACGATTTTCGATTTACGCTCAACCATCGCGGCAACATCAATCGCTAGATTTTTCATGGTAATCCCGTGCTCGACAAAATGATGCTGCGCCACATCATAATGTTCCGACGATTGCAACAGCGCCTTGGAGGGAATACAGCCAACATTGGTACACGTCCCCCCCGGCGCCGGTTTACCGTCGCTGCGTGCCGCTTCATCCACACACGCCACCGACAACCCCAGCTGCGCCGCCCGAATCGCCGCGATATAACCGCCCGGCCCGGCGCCGACCACCACCACATCAAAGGCTTTGCTCATTATTTTTTCCCGCTTATCCGATATATTATTTAGAAATCACTCATACCAATATTAAATATCCAACAGGATCCGCGATGGGTCCTCCAGCGCTTCTTTAATCGCCACCAACGTCAGCACCGATTCACGGCCGTCGATAATACGATGGTCGTAAGATAACGCCAGATAATTCATCGGGCGAATCACGATTTGCCCGTTTTCCGCTATCGGGCGTTCTTTGGTCGCGTGCACGCCCAAAATGGCTGATTGCGGCGGATTGATAATCGGTGTANNTGTAGACATCATGGAGCCAAAGATGCCACCGTTGCTGATCGTAAATGTGCCGCCGGTAAGTTCTTCGATGGTAAGCTTACCGTCTTGCGCACGCTTGCCGAAATCGGCGATCTGCTTTTCGATATCGGCAAAGGACAACTGGTCGGCATCGCGCAAAATAGGCACGACCAAACCGCGCGGGCTACCCACCGCAATACCGATATCAAAATAGCCGTGATATACGACATCGGTACCATCGATCGAGGCATTGACTACCGGAAATTTTTTCAACGCATAGACGGCCGCTTTCACAAAAAAACTCATGAAACCGAGTTTGACGTCATGCGTTTTTTCAAATTTGTCGCGATACGCGGCGCGCAAGTCCATCACCGGTTTCATGTTGACTTCGTTAAACGTCGTCAAAATAGCAGCCGTTGATTGCGATTGCACAAGACGTTCGGCAACACGCTGACGCAAGCGAGACATCGCCACACGTTGCTCGATACGCCCCTCCGGCGATGCGCCGCTTACTGTCGGAATAGGCGCGATGGTCGGCGTTTTAGATTCTGCTTTGGGTTCCGATGCGGCAATTTTTGCCGCTGCCGCGACATCGTCTTTGGTAATTCTGCCGCCACGGCCTGTACCCGCTACATCCGCCGCCTTGATGTTTTGCTCGTCCATCATCTTGCGTGCCGCAGGTAACGCCGCTACATCATCCGCCTCTTTACGCGCCGTTTGTGCTGCTTGCGCCATCGGCTCCGCCGACGCTTGCTTTACGGTTTCCGAAACTGCACCCGCGGCAGCCTCGGTATCAAGAATGGCCAACACCTGTCCGGCTGTAACGGTGGCGCCATCCGCTATCAGAATTTCAGTGATCACGCCCGCATCGGGCGCGGGCAACTCCAATACCACTTTATCGGTTTCCAGATCGATCAGGTTTTCATCCCGTGCAACGGCTTCGCCCGGTTTTTTGTGCCATTGCACCAATGTCGCCTCGCTTACGGACTCCGGCAACTGTGGAACTTTGATTTCGACTTTCATTTCACTTTCCTTTATTCTTGAATAACCATGCGTCCCGTTGCCAATCCGCTCGTCTTGACAAAGGCGTCTTCCACAAGCTGTTTTTGCTCGGCCATATGTTTGGATGAATATCCCACAGCTGGCGACGCGGCAATGGGCCTGCCGGCAAAAGCCAATATTTGGTCTTTGCTGATGTGCGACGTAAAATAAGCGCGCAAACGATACCAAGCGCCCTGATTTTGCGGCTCCTCTTGGCACCACACTACTTCTTTGGCTTTGGCAAAGCGTTTTATTTCCGTCTCGAAAGCTTCATGCGGAAATGGATATTGCTGCTCCAAGCGCACAATCGCTACATCGTTACGCTTGTTGGTATGACGATACGCGTTTAATTCGTAATATACTTTTCCTGAACAAACGATGACACGAGTCACCGCTTTCGGATCAGCATCGGTATCACCGATGACATTCTGAAATTTCCCGTCGCTTAACTCGCGTAGATCGGAAACCGCCTCCTTAGGGCGCAAAAGGCTCTTCGGCGTAAAAACGATCAACGGCTTGCGATAAGGCCGAATCATCTGGCGGCAAAGCAGATGGAAAATTTGCGCAGGTGTCGACGGTACTGCCACCTGCATATTGTGCTGGGCACATAATTGCAGAAAACGCTCCGGACGCGCCGAGGAGTGTTCCGGCCCCTGCCCTTCATAACCGTGCGGCAACAGCATGGTCAGCCCGCATTTCCTACCCCATTTGACTTCGCCGGAACTAATGAACTGATCGATCACAACCTGCGCGCCATTGGCAAAATCTCCGAACTGCGCTTCCCAGATCACCATTTTATTCGGCGACGACGTAGCGTAGCCATATTCAAAGCCAAGCACGGCGTTTTCGGTCAGTACCGAATCAATCACTTCAAACTCAGGCTGCTGCTCTTTGATGTGTTGCAGCGGAACCCAGATACCCGCATCCCATTTTTCGCGTTGCTGATCATGAAAGACCACATGACGATGCGAAAACGTACCGCGCCCGACATCTTCGCCGGAAAGACGCACAGAATAACCTCGATCAAGCAGCACTGCATAAGCGAGATTTTCACCCATTCCCCAGTCGAGTTTCATTTCGCCTTCGGCCATCTTGCGGCGGTCAGCGATCACTTTTTCGACGCGCGGATGCAATTGGAAATTGGCCGGGACATCGGTCATCTTGAAACCGAGCGATTGCAAATGCGCATAATCAACCCCGGTATTGACAGGCTCCGTCCAGTGTTTTCCTTTAAACTCATCCCAGTTGAACGGTTGCGGCGTGTTGTAATTCGACAATATCGTGCTGTTGGTGTGCTCGCCGCGATCAAGCGCGTCACGGTACACCGTAATCATTTTATCGGCATCACCGTCTTTAATGACGCCTTCTTTGCTCAACTGTGTCGCGTAAATACCGCGCACGCCCGGATGCTTGTTGATCTTCTTGTACATCAACGGCTGAGTCACCATCGGTTCATCGGCTTCGTTATGCCCAAGACGGCGAAAACAGACCAAGTCAATGAAAACATCTTTGTGGAATTTTCGGCGATACTCAAACGCCAATTCCATCGCGTAAAGACAGACTTCAGGATCGTCGCCGTTGACGTGCAGAATCGGCGCTTCGATCATCTTGGCAATATCGGTACAGTAAGACGTGCCGCGCGTATCACGCGGGTCGGAGGTGGTAAAACCGATCTGGTTATTGATGACGATATGAACGGTTCCGCCCGTGGTATAACCACGAGTCTGCGCCATATTCAAGACCTCCTGATTCACCCCCTGCCCGGCAATCGCTGCATCTCCATGAATCAACACCGGCAATACCGTTTCACCGGCCATATCGTTTCGGCGCCGCTGGCGAGCACGCACAGAGCCTTCGACGACCGGATTAACAATTTCCAAGTGCGACGGGTTAAACGCCAGCGATAAATGCAGAGGCCCGCCCGGCGTAATGACGTTCGACGAAAAACCCTGGTGATATTTCACGTCGCCGGACGGTAAATCCTGCGCCATCTTGCCTTCAAATTCGCCAAACAGTTGGCTGGGCATTTTACCCATGGTGTTGACCAGTATATTAAGGCGCGAACGATGCGCCATGCCGATCACAATTTCTTTAACGCCTTTGGCGCCTGCTTTCTGAATCAGAAAATCAAGCATCGGCGTTAACGCTTCACCGCCTTCGCCGGAGAACCGCTTTTGTCCAACGTAACGTTTATGCAGATAACGCTCCAGTGTTTCGGCAGCCGTTAAGCGCTCAAGAATGAAACGTTTTTCTTCCGCGTTAAACGTCGGGCGCGCCCGCGCGGTTTCCAGCTGCTCGCGCAGCCATTCACGCTGCGCTGTGTCGGTCATATACATGAACTCCGCGCCGAGCGTGCGGCAGTATGTTTCGCGCAACTGTTGCAGAATTTCTTTGAGTTTAAGGCGCGGTGAGTTGTGCAATGACCCCGTCGCAAACTCGGTATTCATATCCGTTTCGGTCAAACCGTATGAAGCCGGATCCAGCTCCGGCAACGGAATGACCTGCTGTCGCTTCAGCGGATCGAGATCCGCCTGGCGTAATCCCAGCATTCGATAGCGGCTGATTAAAAGCTGAACGGCCGCCTGTTTGCTGGCCTGCTCAATATCAACCGAAGTTTTGGACGAAGCAGGCGCCGCTCTCTGGGGATGACGAGCCAACTCTTCAAAAGCCCGCACAATCGGCGCATGCTGAACATCCCAAGCGCCATCGCGAACCTTATCGAAATAATCGTGCCATTCTTGAGAAACGGAAGAGGGATCGTCCAGATAGCGCTCGTATTGTTCTTCGATAAAAGGCGCGTTTCCACCAAAAAGCAGGCTTGTTGCCTGGCTGTCTTTCATACCGCCGGGGCTGCCGTTCATTTTCTTCCTCTTGAAAAGTTACTATCAAGCGGGCCAAAGCCCGCTTGATTCAAAACAATCAACGCTCACTAAGCGGTTTGACTTTCCTTGGTGTCGAACCGATGAAACGCTGACGCGGACGACCAATCTTGTAATCCGGATCGGTCACCATTTCGTTCAACTGCGCAATCCAGCCCACGGTTCTTGCCAACGCAAAAATCGCTGTAAACAATTGTACCGGGATGCCCATTGCCTTTTGCACAATACCCGAATAGAAATCGACGTTCGGGTAAAGCTTTCTCGAAACAAAGTATTCGTCTTCGAGCGCAATTTTCTCCAGCGTCATCGCCAGCTTGAACAACGGATCTTTTTCCAGCCCAAGCTCGCCAAGTACTTCATGGCAAGTTTCGCGCATCAGTTTGGCGCGCGGATCATAATTGCGATAAACACGATGACCAAAACCCATCAAGCGAATGCCGGAGTTTTTATCTTTAAATTTCTCAATAAACTCGCCGATTTTTTCAACACCGCCCTGCTCTTGAATTTCATTTAACATGTTCAGGCAAGCCTCATTCGCGCCACCGTGCGCTGGCCCCCACAATGACGCCACGCCCGCTGCAATAGCGGCAATTGGATTGGTGCCCGATGATGCGCAAAGACGAACGGTTGATGTTGACGCGTTTTGTTCGTGATCGGCATGGAGAATCAGGATGCGATCCAGCGCGCGCTCCAATACAGGATTGAGCTTGTATTCTTCGCAAGGTGTGGCAAACATCATGCGCAAGACATTGCCCGCATAAGACAGGCTGTTATCCGGATAGATGTACGGCTCGCCTATCGAATATTTATAAGCCATGGCCACCAACGTCGGCATCTTGGCAATCAACCGTATCGCTGATCTTTCTCTGACCTTCGGATCATGAATATTCATTGAATCCGGATAAAACGCCGACATTGCGCCGAGCAAACCGGTCAGTGCCGCCATCGGATGCGCGTCACGACGGAAGCCGCGCATGAAAAAGTGCATCTGCTCGTGCACCATTGTGTGATGAATAATCAGCTCCGAAAACTTTTTGTGTTGTTCTTTCGTAGGCAGTTCGCCGTAAACCAGCAATTGACAGACTTCAAGAAAATCGCAATTTTTCGCTAAGTCGTCAATGGCGTACCCTCTGTAAAGCAGTTCGCCTTTGTCCCCGTCGATATAGGTAATCGTCGATGAGCAGGACGCGGTTGACATGAAGCCGGGATCGTATGTGAATTTTCCGGTTTGCTTGTACAACGCACGAATGTCAATAACGTCGGGACCCATAGTACTTTCCATGACCGGAAAGGTGGCATCGGGCGTCCCGTCGGAAAAAGAAAGCGTTACCGTTTTTTCTGCCATATTCAATTCCTCCAAAACCAAAAAATTAGAAACATGATTCCTGACATTTTAAGTCGGAAATCTTTCACTGTCACATCATTGGAAGATGTTTTGCCCGGCGTATCCGTTGAAAAAGCCTTCCCTATACTTCTTGCTCAACCTGAATCGGGATTCGAAGAAGCCATCAAACGCTCTTTTTGAGAAGGTTTAAACACATCAAAACACTTGCTCCAACCTCTTTAAAAAAGCACAATCACTCATGCCTTAGCTGTTTTTTAGCAAATTACTGTCGGGAACGCAACATTAACGAGACTAGGTCTTTTCTTCATAGCCATATGATTAATAATGACTTTTCCCAGAAGAGCTTCTTGCGCATGCGCCGCAGGTCGCTTATTTTTTTTCTTGCCGCAGGTTTCTGCGCAGCCTGCGGCAGCACGAAAAAACAGTTCATATCAAAAAATACCGGTCAAAGGCAATTTCATGACCAACCGCCAACCGACCAAGGCCGCGAAGTCGTAATTTTTTCGCTCTCGCTTCTCGATGTCGGCTACCGTTTTGGCGGCAAAAACCCGGAAGCTGGCTTAGATTGCAGCGGCATGGTTGCCTATGTCTTTAACCATGCCATCGGCTATCGCATCGGCGGCAGCGCCGCCGACATCGCCAAACGTGGGAAATCCGTTCCCGTTGATCAATTACGTCCCGGCGATCTGGTTTTTTTCAATACCTTAAACCGCCCTTTTTCACATGTCGGCATTTACATCGGCAACGGCCAATTTATCCACGCCCCATCAAGTAACGGAAGAGTTCGCACCGATTCTTTGAACAACAGCTACTTTGCTTCACGCTTCGAAGCAGTACGACGGTATTTTTAATGTTATTCCCAGTATATCTCCACTTTCAAACCAAGAATCGCCCCATCAATTTTTTGAGCGATTTTTGTTTTGCTTTTACTTCCCACGTTTATCTTTTACCCCAAAAGTTTGTTATCCTGCCGCTCGTTAGATCAAGAATTCGTTCACTATGCTTCCTACCATCGCACTTGTCGGCCGCCCGAATGTCGGTAAATCGACCCTGTTCAACCGTTTGACGCGCTCGCGTTCGGCGCTGGTCGCCGACTTCCCCGGTTTGACCCGCGACCGCCATTACGGACACGGTCGCATCGGCGAGCATGCATTTCTGGTGGTGGATACCGGCGGCTTTGAGCCTATAGCGAAAGACGGCATTGTGCGCGAAATGGCGCGGCAGACCGAGCAGGCAATTGCCGAATCCGATCTTGTCATTTTTCTGGTCGATGCCCGTGAGGGATTAACAGCGCAAGACCACGCGATTGCCGACCAACTGCGCCGCAACCAGCGCCCGATTCTGCTTGCCGTCAATAAGGCGGAAGGCATGATAAGCGAGCGCGCCACGGCGGAGTTTCACGAATTGGGTATTGGTACGCCTTACGCTATCTCATCGGCGCACGGCGACAATGTCCGTGAATTGATCGAAATCGTTTTTGAAAAAATCCCCGCGCCAATACACGATGGCTTTGAAACACCTGATGAAGACGCCGCCGCGCTCCAGGAAGAAAGCGACACACCCCAACCCATCAAAGTTGCCGTTGTGGGGCGCCCAAACGTGGGTAAATCAACATTGATTAACGCGCTGCTCGGCGAAGAACGTGTCATCGCCTTCGATCAACCCGGTACTACCCGCGATTCGATTTACCTTGATTTCGAATATTGCGGGCAACCCTTCACACTGATCGATACCGCCGGCGTCCGCCGGCGCGGCAAAGTCGTACAAGCCATTGAAAAATTTTCCGTAATCAAAACCTTACAGGCGATTGAGGATGCCAACGTCGTCATCCTGTTGCTCGATGCCCAACAAGATGTATCCGAGCAAGATGCGCATATTGCTTCGTATATTCTGGAAGCAGGACGGGCGCTGGTGGTTGGCATCAACAAATGGGATGGCCTGTCTTCCGAGCACCGTGACAACATCAAGCGCGAATTTGACCGCAAGCTTGGTTTTTTGAATTTTGCCAAACATCTGCACATTTCTGCTCTACGGCAAAAAGGCATGACGCAAATGATGGACGCCGTGCGCATTGCTTACGCCTCTGCCACCAGCAAAATGTCAACACCGCGATTAACCCGACTTTTACAGCAAGCCGTGGAAAAACAGCAACCGCCGCGCGCCCGGGGTGGTCGCCCGAAGTTGCGTTATGCGCATCAGGGCGGCAGCAACCCGCCAACGGTGATCATCCACGGCAATGCGCTCGCCGATGTTCCGGCAAGCTATGTACGATACCTCGAGCATTACTTCGCCGATGCTTTCAAGCTCCAAGGCACGCCGCTTCGGGTTCAGTTAAAAACCGGAAGAAACCCCTACGTTTCACAAAAAAAGTAAAAATGTCGCAAATTTATTGAAAAGCACAACACGCAACAAACCCTTCTTGCTATTATATATAAATAAGCATCTGCTTTTGACATCCGGTTATGAAAAAGGGAAGGAAAGAAACGGCGCACTTCGGCGCTGTCATCTGACCATATTGATGGCTAATTTTACGGGAGTTTTCTATGAGTAATAAAGGGCAAATGTTACAAGACCCGTTTCTGAACGCGCTGCGCAAAGAACACGTTCAAGTTTCGATCTATCTCGTCAATGGGATTAAGCTACAGGGGCAAATTGAATCTTTTGATCAGTATGTTGTTCTGCTGAAAAATACAGTCACGCAAATGGTGTATAAACACGCCATTTCTACGGTTGTCCCGGCTCGTGCAGTCAGCATGCAGCAGCAACCGGCAGCACCAGCGGAAACAGAAGCCGCACCTGCCGATGCTTGACCTTTTTGGCCAAAGTTTTCTTTCAGCGCCTGCCAAAAAACAACATTTGAAAACTGCGCATACCGGAAAACGGTATCGCAGTTTTTTATTCGCTTAAAAAGGAAAATAAATTTGTTTGACCGCCCACATGCCGGCGACAAAGCATTTTTGGTTCGCATCGACTTTGGCGAAGGCGATGTCCAAGCACGCCTGGATGAATTGGCAGAGCTGACGGTTTCGGCCGGTGCGTCGGTGGTCGGGCGTTTGCATGGCCGCCGTTATAAACCCGATGCGGCGCTTTTTGCCGGAAGCGGTAAGGTCGAGGAAATCATGAACGCCCGCACCATGTGGGGCGCCGATCTCGTTATTTTTGATCATGAATTGACCGGTGCACAACAGCGCAATCTGGAGCAGGCGCTGGGGTGTCGTGTAGAAGACCGGATCGGGTTAATTCTGGATATTTTCGCGCAACGTGCCCGCAGCGCGGAAGGCAAACTGCAAGTGGAGCTTGCCCAACTCAAACATCAGGCAACGCGCCTGGTCGGCGGCTGGACGCACTTAGAGCGGCAAAAAGGCGGCATCGGTCTACGCGGCGGCATGGGCGAAAAGCAGATTGAAGCAGACCGCCGCATCATTGGCAAGCGCATTAAACACATCAATACCCAGCTCGACAAACTGATGCGTACCCGCAAAACGCAAAGCCGCACCCGCTCCCGCGCGCGGGTACGCACCATCGCACTGGTCGGCTATACCAACGCCGGAAAGTCAACGCTGTTCAACCGATTGGTGCACGAACGCATTTATACCGCCGACCAGCTGTTCGCGACATTGGACACAACGCTGCGCAAACTGCCTGTTCCCGGTGCCCAAAGCATGGTCTTATCCGATACCGTCGGCTTCATTCGCGACCTACCTCATGATCTGGTTGTCGCCTTCCACGCAACGCTGTCCGAAGCCGCTGATGCCGATTTACTCTTGCATGTCATAGACGCGTCCAGCCCCATGCGTGACGAGCAAATTGCTTCTGTCGAATCGGTGTTAAAAGAAATCGGCGCAGATAAGCAACCGCAGTTACGCGTGTTCAACAAACTTGACAAAACCACCCATCCTCCGGGGCTTGAGCGTGACGGCTATGGTAAAATTCGCACGGTTCGCCTGAGCGCTCTAACCGGCGAAGGATGCGCCGAATTGCGGGAGGCCTTGGCAGAGTTTTTTCCTGCACCAAACTCTGATTATTCGTCTCTTGGGACTTCTGCGGAACCCGCGTCGGAATTTCCGAAGACTGGAACGCAATCATGAATCACTCCTGATTTTTTCGACTTATTTTTATTTTTATTTATCCAAAACTATGTCTTTAAACGATCCTCAGTGGGGAAAGCGCGACGACGAAAAAAAACGTCCGCAAGATAATCAGGACGGTCCGCCCGACCTTGATGCCATCTGGCAAAACATCAACAACCGCCTCAACGAAATGTTCGGCGACAAGGGTTCAAACAATAATCGCCCGCCTTCGGGAAAGAAACCGAAAATGCCCAACGTTTCACTTTCGCATGGCAGTGCGGTCTGGATTATCATCATCGCGCTTTTGCTGTGGGGTGCGAGCGGTTTTTACATGGTTGATGAGGGTTCCCGCGGGGTCGTTACCCAATTTGGCCGATATACGCAAACTACTTCGCCGGGGCTGCAATGGCACTTACCGTTCCCAATCGAAAATGTGGACGTCGTACCGTTTTCACCGGTACGTTCCATTACCATCGGCTACCGCAACGATATTTCCAACCGCGTTGACCGCGAATCGACCATGCTCACCGCCGATGAAAACATTATCGACATTCTGTTCGTCGTGCAATACGACCTGCATAGTGCCGAAGCGTATGTGTTTAATAATCGCGACCCCGATCAGATCGTCCAATTCGTTGCCGAAACCGCCATTCGTGAGGTCATCGGGAAATACGGCATGGACGACGCGCTTTATCGTAACCGCGAAGCGATCGCAACCGATACGCGCAAGCTCATGCAATTGATGCTCGACAACTACGGTACTGGCGAGACTCGCGACGTTTCGGTTGACAATATCGAACTGACTGCCACCGCCGAAGGAGACAACTCTGCCTCTACTACGGAAAGCGCCGGGGAAAATTCCCAGAGCAGCGACCTAGTCGTAATACCGTCCCTCCCTGCTGAACCGAAACCTGAATCCGATCCCTTTATTCCGGAGAATCTTGAAGATAAAGGCACCGGCATTAATGTCATTCAGGTTGCACTGCAAAGCATTCAGCCGCCAGATCGCGTGCAAGCGGCCTTTGACGATGCGGTAAAAGCCGGTCAGGATCAGGAGCGAATGATCAATGAAGGCGAGGCGTATTACAACGATGTTGTTCCCCGCGCCGATGGTATCGCGTCGCGCTTGGTCGAAGAGGCGGAGGGCTACTCCCAGGAAGTGATGAGCCGCGCCAAAGGTGACGCCAGCCGTTTTGAGCAGCTTTTTGGCGAATACCGTAAAGCGCCGGAAGTAACCAGAAATCGTCTTTATCTCGACGCGATGCAAACCGTGTTTGCCAACACCAGCAAAATTGTCATCGATCAGAAAGGCGGCAATAACCTGATCTTTCTGCCGCTTGACAAGCTCATGGAAATGTCCGTCTCGCCTAAAACTGCGGAAACCGCACAACAAGCGCCTTATACGCCATCAACGGCTTCTTCGTCGCCGACCGCGGCCTCCACCGGCGTCAATCGCAATGATCGCGACGCTTTCCGTAACCGCGAACGTTGATCGGGAGACTTACGAATGAAACCGCTTACCACTCTTATTGCTATCCTGATCGCTGTGCTGATCGTTGCCTCGCAGGTCATTTACGTCGTCGACCAACGCCAATACGCGATTAAGTTTCAGTTTGGCGAAATTATCCGTATTCAGGAAAATCCGGGGCTTTCCTGGAAATGGCCTCTGATTCAAAACATCCGCTTTTTCGACAAACGCAATATCACATTAAACAGTGCTGGCGCCGACCGCTTTCAGACTTCCGAGAAAAAGCCGCTCTTAATCGATTTCGTCGTACTCTGGCGCATCGTTGATGTCGGCCAGTATTATCGGAGTGTTACCGGCGACGAAAGAGCAGCTCAGCAACGTATCGAGCAAACGGTAAAAGATATCCTGTCCAAAGAAATCAATCGACGTACAGTCTCCGGCGTTATTTCCACCGATCGCTACCAGATCACCAAAGCTGCTCGCGATGAGTCAAGCAAGATTACAGAAACCATGGGCGTCAAAATTGTCGATGTCCGTTTGCGCCGTGTGGACTACACCACTGAGGTAACCAATTCTGTTTATGAGCGCATGCAAGCCGAGCGCCGTCGCGTTGCCAACGAATTACGTTCGACCGGTGCGGCAAAATCGGAAAAACGTCGCGCCGAAGCCGACCGCGACCGCCAGGTGAAGCTCGCTGAAGCATATCGCCAGGCACAGGAAATCAAAGGTAAAGGAGATGCCGAGGCTGCCTCCATTTATGCAGGTGCTTACAGCGTTGATCCGGAGTTTTATAATTTTTACCGCAGCCTTGATGCGTATAAGGGAAGCCTGCAAGGGAAAAATGATGTGCTGGTACTTGATCCGACCAGCGACTTTTTCCGCTACTTCAAACAATACGAAGATGGCCGGAGACACTAATCGTTTTATACGGCAATGAACACTTTCTGGATGGCGTTGGCGTTCTTTTTTATTCTGGAAGGTATCCTTCCGCTTCTCGCGCCCAATCAATGGCGCGAGACCATCCGGAAAATTCTTTCTTTCAATGATGGACAACTGCGTTTTGTCGGTTTGTTGTCCGTCAGTTCCGGCATTATTCTGTTGCTTTTTTTGATCTGAACAATGTTGTCTGGACTTTTTTAATTAAGCGAGATTTTTCAAAATGGGAAAAAATGTTGTAGTAATCGGCGCACAATGGGGCGATGAAGGCAAAGGAAAAATCGTTGACTGGCTAACAGAGCACGCGCAAGGCGTTGTCCGCTACCATGGCGGACACAATGCCGGACACACGCTGGTCATCAACGGCAAAAAAACTATCTTGCGCCTGATCCCCTCCGGCATTCTGCATCCGCGTGTTTCGGTATATATCGGCAACGGCGTGGTACTGTCACCGCAAGCTCTTTTTCAAGAAATTGATGAACTGGAAAAAGCGCAAATCAGTATCTGCCCCCGCTTAAAAATTTCCCCGGCGTGCCCGCTTGTCCTACCGTATCACGTTGCCGTTGATCAGGCACGCGAAACATCGATGGGCAACGACAAAATCGGCACAACCGGGCGCGGTATCGGCCCGGCTTACGAAGATAAAGTTGCGCGCCGCGCGTTGCGTGTTCAGGATCTATTCAACCCTGATCATTTTTCCGCCAAGCTGGAAAAAGTCGCCGAATACCATAATTTCCTGCTCACTAATTATTACCACCGCGACCCGTTACCTTTTACCCAGGTACTCGATGAAATGATGGCGATAGCGCCGCGGGTAACACCCATGATCGCCGATATCGCCGACCTCTTGCGTCTAGCTCAGGAAAAAGGCGATTCTCTTTTATTTGAAGGCGCACAAGGCGCGTTACTTGACATCGACCACGGCACTTACCCATACGTCACCAGTTCCAACTGCCTTTCCGGAAATGTTTACGCCGGTTGCGGCCTTAGTCAAGGCAAGATTGATTACACCTTGGGTATTGTCAAAGCTTATACCACGCGCGTCGGTACCGGCCCGTTTCCAACCGAGCTTACCGATGATATCGGGCAAGGATTGGCAAAACGCGGTAAAGAATTTGGCTCCGTTACTGGCCGACCGCGCCGTTGCGGCTGGCTTGATGTCGCATTATTACGCCGCTCGTTGCAGCTTAATGGCGTTAATGGCTTGTGTATTACCAAACTGGATGTTCTCGATGGCCTGGAACAAGTTGCCATCTGCACCGGCTATACGATGAACGGCAAAAAAATCGATCTTATCCCGACCGGAGCCGAAGCTGTCGAGCTTTGTCAGCCCATTTATGAATACCTGCTCGGCTGGCAAGAAAGCACTGTCGGCATCCAGACATTCGATGCGCTCCCCAAAAATGCGCAGACGTTCTTAAAGCGTATCGAAACCTTGACCAATGTGCCGATTGCCATGGTTTCGACCGGCCCCGATCGTACGGAAACGATTCTGATCCGCCATCCGTTTTTGCAATAAATCATGTCAAAAAGGCTTCGCGTCAGTTGGCATCGATACCATCGGCTGATCGAGAAACTGGCGTTGGTCGTCTATGGCTCAAACTGGCGTTTCGACCAAATCGTCTGCGTCGCTCGCGGTGGTATGCGTATCGGCGATGTGCTGTCGCGTATTTACGATTTGCCGCTGGCAACACTTGCCGCACAATCGTATCGTACCGATGGCGGTACTGTCCAAAGCGAGTTGATGATCGCAGAGCACATGTCAACGACGGTACCGCGTTTAGGTGAACATGTACTTGTAGTGGATGACATGGTTGACTCCGGTGTCACCTTGAAAAAAATCACTGAAACGATACCGCAACATTATCCGTGTATCAAGGAAATTAAAACAGCGGTACTTTGGTGGAAAGCCTGCTCGGTGATTGCGCCTGACTACTGGGTTGAATACCTGCCTGCAAATCCATGGATTTGCCAACCATTTGAAGTGTACGACACATTGAATATTACGCAGCTTCAAGCACATTACGAAAAACAAAGCCGCCCGGAATGAGCGGCTTTGTTTTTTTACCTACAAATGTTTTTTACATTTATTGTTGTGCAGCAGGCGGCTGCATTCCTTGTTGCCACCACGCTTGAGTACGTTGATCAAAAATCGCCTGTTGTTCCGGCGTTAAAATATCTCTGACCCTATTGTGCGTTTCCTGGCGTTGCTGTTGACGAGCATCGTTGATCTTTGCGATTTGCTCATCCGTTAAATTTAAATCGCGCCACATATAGCCGCCCCTCATAGGACCGGAATACATCCCGCCGCACGCTCCTCGCCCACCGTAACGCCCGGGACCATAACCGGGGCCGCGCCCCTGCCCGTTTCCATCAAAATTTCCCACAGCAGCCGGGCAGCCCGGCATAGCGCACGGTGGTGGTAATTGAGCCATTGCGCCCAGGCTCATTCCAACCACCATCACTGTCGTTGCGCTCATAATCAGAATCTTTTTCATCATTCACTCCTTTCTCGTTTTCGCTGACCTTCCATTCAGCTTGATTGCACTATACTGAATCAAGTCATAAGCGGGCGTTAAACGTAAGTAAAGTTCATGTAAATCAGTTCAAAATCAGAAAGTTTTTTCATAAAATTTTTTTTAAAATCCAGTTAAAAAACTTCGGGATTTTATTTGCACATGACAGCAAAACCAGTATAATCGCCATTCCTTGTCGGGGGTATAGCTCAGCTGGGAGAGCGGGTTAGCCTTCCACGATTACATGATTTTCCGAAACTTTCCCGCCAAAATTTTGACAACTGAACATAGTGTTTTCCCACATCTGGGGGTATAGCTCAGCTGGGAGNNTCGATCCCGCTTATCTCCACCAACCAAGTTTCTCAGCAAGGAAAACCTTTCTAGGTCCCCATCGTCTAGAGGCCTAGGACATCGCCCTTTCACGGCGGTAACGGGGGTTCGACTCCCCCTGGGGACGCCATAATTTATATTAAAAATCAACAACTTAAATAAGATCAACCGGTCAAAACTGACTGGTTTTTTGGGTTGTTTTGAGTGTAGTAATCAGATCAGCTTTTCGGTCAGCATTTTTTAGCCGCGCTGGCGCCGCTGCCGGCGCAAAAGTCTTGACTGCTAAATCGCCAGCACCGGGAGATGTCAAATACTGTGCAAAAATGCACCACTCCTTACTGAAGGTAAGAGACTCCGTATTTTTGTGGAGCACATCTGGGATGATTTGTATGGGGACAATAGGCAAGATCGAAAGGCTGTATCACAAAGAAGGGCTCTCCAAGAGAGCGATTGCAAAGAAACTAAACCTCAACCGAATTTGGGTTTGCGTGGCATAATCTCTTCCTATAGGCATTTTATGCCTTAAACACGAAATTACGGACAAGCCCCGATTTTTTCATGAAAAGGGATAACGACCGCGTTTCAACCCGCTAATATTCTTAATTTTCAAGGAGAAAATCGTGAATAAGAAAATTTTTCAGCTATTCNNATGCTTGCCATTTTTATGTCTGCCTGCGGCGGCGGTGAGAGCAATTCACATCCCGGGGGAGGAGACAATTCGCCAACCGAGCCCAGCAACCCCACCGACCCAACCAGTCCGACTGATCCCACAAGCCCAGTTGATCCGGCAGAACCAACAGATCCCACAAACCCATCAACGCCAACAAAAGTCACTTATCAGTACAAAGCCGTCGATTACAATATGTATGGCTCCTGTGAAGAGCATCTTGAAATAATGAAAACACAGGGTAAAGATGGATATGTACTTAGTGTACCTATGCCCAATGGCGGTATAGACCGCGTCTATGCTGATCGATATCTCAAGCCAGAGATTTTGATTTTTGTCAAAGACGAAGATACTTCATACAGCTATGAGCTAACTAGCGATACGATGGGTATGTGGGAGAATACCAGCGCACTTTTCGAAATACTTTCTCATTATGGCTCATCAGGATATACCCTGATGAGCGGCTTAGATTCTTTTGCAACCGATGGCACTCCTGTTAAAAGCTGCAACTTTNNGAAAAAATAATAATAACCCAGTATTTACCGAATATAAAATGGCACCAATGGTCAACAATGGATTTGAGCTCATGGCACAAATGAAAGAGCTAGCTACGCAAGGGTATCTCAGCTTTTATACTCATAGCGAAATATCGAGATCTACACCCGGAATTACAGGCAATATTTATTATAAAACACCTGCAACCGCAAAAGGAGATTACGATTTCACCACAAAGAAATATGGTGGTCTTGGCGTACTCACAAGATTTTTAACCATGGGAAATGAGATGGGTGAGAATGGTTGGAGTGAAGTTACAAGCGCATTTGAATATGGAAATGAATGGTATTACATAATGGTAAAAGACAAAGCCAGAAATATTAAACATCGCTGCGGAACACATGAGCCTGATTACACATCTATTCAGATGTTTATTGACCAGGCCAATGCCGCAGGAAAAGAAGGAAAAATGACGCTGGTTCAAATGGAAATAGATCACCAAGTCAGCACCCCTCTTTCTATACTGGCAAAATCCATGTGGATGCA
>DBDN01000064.1 GCA_002293615.1 Betaproteobacteria bacterium UBA931
TGTTGCATAGTATTATTTTTTATTGTATGTTTGCACCATAAAACAAGAGCGAGAGGGGAAAATTCCAAACAAGCTCTAAAACTAAAAACAAAAATATGGCCATGAAACAGACTTACAGTGTCAACATAGGAGGGCGCGCCTACAATATCGACGCCGACGCCTACACCCTTCTCGACCGTTATCTCGATGACATCTCGTCGAGGCTCAGCGGATACGACGTCGAAAGCATGGAGGACATCGAGGCGCGGATCGCCGACATTTTCAATGAAAAGATCACCTCCGAGATGCAGGTCGTGAATATCGAAATGGTTCGCCGCGCGATGGCGATCATCGGTCGTCCAGAAATGTTCGGCGGCCAGAAGCGCGGATTTTCCTACCAGCACGATCCCTCCCACTCCAACGCCCCGAGACGTCTCTACCGTTCGTGGAGCGACAAGGTTTTCGGCGGCGTGTGTGCCGGCGTGGCGGAATATTTCAATATCGACACGACCTTAGTGAGAATTATCGCCGCCATTTTGCTCTTCATTCCGCCGTTCCCCGCTTTCCTCGCCTACATCATCATGTGGATAGTGGTGCCACAGGCCCCTCATTATGTTAAATAAAAAGCGTAAAAGCCATGACAGCAGAAAGTTTAAAGAATGTCGATAATGTGAAGGCGCAGATGCGGAAAGGGATTCTCGAGTATTGCATTCTGTCTATTCCTGGCCGCATATGGCCGGCGCGGATGCGGTGAAGGCCCTGCGCGATGAGAATGCGGTTGGCGTGATCGAGCGGGACAACGTCGGCCACCGTACCCAGCGCCACCAGGTCGAGCAGCGCGGCAAGGTTGGGCGGCTCGCGATCTTGGTAAAGTTTTTGGTCGCGCATAAGCGCGCGTAACGCGATCAGCGCGTAAAACATCACGCCGACGCCGGCAAGGTGTTTGAACGGGGACGGGCAAGCGGACTGATTGGGGTTGACGATAATTGCCGGGCGGGGCAATTCGCTGCCGGGTAAGTGGTGGTCGGTAATCAGGACGTCGATGTCGAGGCGCGCGGCTTCTTTGACGCCGTCGACACTGGCGATACCGTTATCAACTGTGAGCAAAAGTTTTGGCTTGAGCGGTAGCGCCAATGCAACAATATCCGGCGTTAAACCGTAACCATGTTTCATCCGGTCGGGAACGATAAAATCAATATTCGCTCCGAACGCGCGCAAGCCGCATATCGCCACCGTGCAGGCCGTGGCGCCGTCGGCGTCGTAATCGGCGATGACCACGATTTTCTCACGCTGTTGAATGGCGGTAAGAAGACGCTGCGCGGCAAGGTCGGCGTTTTCAAGCTGCCGATAATCGGGCAGCAGTGCCAAATCGTATTTCAATACTTCGGCATTATCGATATCGCGGGCGGCGAAAATACGGGCGAGCACCGGATCGATGCCGGCTTTGAGCAGCGCGGTGAGATTTTTATCGGGGATAGGGCGTTGTTTGAGTTGCACAGCAGTAGGATGCCAGAAATCAGATGACGAGGAAGCGGTAAAAACCATAAAACAAAAAGACCGTGCGATAATACGCGCGTTTTGACATTTGCGCACAATCATCCTGCGGTGTGTTTTTCATGCGTTTTCCTTATGAACTGAAAATTGGTTTGCGTTACGCGTTTTCTGCCAAAGGGCGGGGGCGGGATCTTGTCGTTTCAATCATTTCTTTTTTTTCGTCGGCGGGGATCGCCTTAGGCGTTGCGGCATTGATCGTTGTGCTGTCAGTGATGAACGGTTTCCAGAAGGAGCTGCGCACGCGCATTTTATCGGTCGCATCGCACATCGAAATACGCGCTTTCCCGCAGGTGGAAGACTGGCATATGGTCGAACAGGTTGCCCGGCAAAACCCGCACGTGCAGGCGGTGGCGCCTTACGTTATCGGGCAGGCGATGTTGTCATATGATAGCGTCAGCCGAGGTTCGCTGGTGCGTGGCATCGCGCCGGATGCGGAAAATACCGTTGCCGATATTGAAGATCATATGCTTTCGGGCAGCTTGGACGATTTGCGTTCGGGCGAATTCGGTATTGTGATCGGCATGGAGCAGGCGCGGATGCTGGGTGTAGGTATGGGCGACGATATTGTGGTGATCGTGCCGCAGGGGTCGTCCACGCCGGTTGGGACGGTGCCGCGGATGCGCTCATTCAAAGTGGCGGGTATTTTTGATATTGGTATGTATGAATACGATAGTGGTTTGGCGTTGGTGCACATCGACGATGCCCAGCGCCTTTATCGAATGACCGGCGTTTCCGGCGTGCGCTTAAAACTCGATGACCTTTTCAACGCGCCGGTGATCGGACGTGAAATTTCGGACGTGTTGCCGTTTAATCTGGAGGTGCGTGACTGGACGCGTAGCCATGCCAATTTTTTTCGTGCGGTGCAGATCGAAAAACGCATGATGTTCTTGATTTTGATTCTGATTATTTTGGTGGCGACATTCAATATCATTTCGGCGCAAGTGATGGCGGTGGCTGAAAAACGTGCGGATATTGCCATTTTGCGCACGCTGGGTGCATCTCCGTCATCAATTCTGGCGATTTTTATCTTTCAGGGCGCGTTAGTCGGTGTCATCGGCACTTTGCTTGGCGTTGCCGGCGGTATCGCGCTGGCGCTCAATATCGATGTTGTCGTGCCGGCGATTGAGCGGCTGTTTCATGTGCAGTTTCTCGACAAGTCCGTGTATTACATCAGCGAATTGCCGTCGGATCTGCAAAGTAATGACGTAATGATCATCGCGTCCACTGCGTTTTTCTTCGCGCTGGCGGCAACGATTTATCCCGCGTGGAAAGCGGCACGCGTCAACCCAGCCGCGGCTTTACGCTATGAGTAAGGTTTCCGATCTTCCCGTACTGGCGTGCGAGCATCTTGCCAAGACTTACGAGAGCGACCGGCTCAAAGTGCCGGTATTGTTTGACGTCAATTTAGCGGTGATGCCGCGGGAATGCGTGGCGGTTGTCGGCAGTTCCGGTTCGGGAAAAAGCACATTGCTGCATCTGTTGGGTGGGTTGGATAACGTTACAGCCGGACGCGTGCTTCTGGCTGGGCGCGATCTGGCCGAAATGAGTGAACGTGAANNCCAGTTTCATCATTTGCTGCCCGAGTTTTCGGCGCTGGAAAATGTCATGATGCCGTTGGTGATTCGTCGCGCGGACCGGGCTGAGTCGCGGCAAAAGGCGCAAGACATGTTGGCGCGGGTGGGTTTACAGCACCGGATGGCGCATTGCCCGGGCGAGCTTTCCGGCGGCGAACG
>DBDN01000068.1:0-10731 GCA_002293615.1 Betaproteobacteria bacterium UBA931
AAATCGATCTGAAACGTTTTGGCTGGCCGGATTCCTGACATCTTGTACCGGCATCAAATACCGTACCGGCAAGATAGGTTATAATTTTACATCAAATTTTTACGGAGCTTTCCATGAGCCTTGCCCGCGTTCCCGCCGGCCAAAATATCCCTGATGACGTAAACGTTATCATTGAGATTCCGATGCGCGGCGATCCGATTAAATACGAAGTCGATAAAGAAACCGGCGCCGTGTTTGTGGATCGCTTTATGGCGACCGCCATGCATTATCCGTGCAATTACGGCTACATCCCAAAAACATTATCAAACGATGGCGATCCATGCGATGTGCTCGTTTTATCGCCGGTGCCACTGATTACCGGCGTGGTCGTGCGCTGCCGCCCAATCGGTATGCTGCGTCTTGATGACGAAATGGGCGGCGATGCCAAGATTCTCGCCGTACCTATCGATAAACTTTCCTCGTATTACCGTAATGTGCATTCACCGCATGATGTGCCGGAAATTCAGTTACTGCAAATTTCCCATTTTTTTGAGCACTATAAAGACTTGGAACCCGGGAAGTGGGTGCGCGTCGGCAGTTGGGTTGAGGTTGGTGAAGCGCGTAAAGAGATTCTGGATGGTGTAGCCCGTTATCAGGAAACAGAAAGCGACGAAAAAAACTGAAAAGTTCAAAGGACGCGGCGGCGCGCTTCGTTTCTCACGATTCGGCCGCCCGCTCCCGGCTCTCGGTTAATAAGTTCACAAGGCCTTAACCATTGATCTGATCAAGCGCTTCCTCAATCCGATCAATAGCGATAACTTCTATAGTTTCAATGACTTGCTTTGGCTTGTTCAAGTGAGGCATTAATATTTTTTTAAATCCCAGTTTAGCGGCTTCGCGGATCCTTTCTTGGCCGCGCTGTACCGGGCGTACTTCGCCGGTTAAGCCGACCTCCCCGAAAATGGCGAGCTTGCCATCCAGGGGTTTGTTGGTGAATGATGAGTAAAGCGCCATCAAAACAGCGAGATCAACGGCGGGCTCGTCGATACGCACACCACCGACGACATTAACGAATACGTCGAGATTACCGAATTGCGTGCTGCCATGCCGATGCAACAGCGCCAACAACAAGGCAAGCCGCTGGCTGTCCACGCCGACCACCAGCCTTTTGGGCGCCGCGCCGCTACCGGCAGGATCAACCAACGCCTGAATCTCAACCAACAATGGCCGAGAGCCTTCCAGCGTCACCATCACCGCGCTTCCCGACACAGGCCGGCTATGCCGCGATAAAAACAACGCCGAAGGATTGTTGACCCCTTTTAAGCCGTTTTCGGTCATACCGAAAACGCCGAGTTCATTTGCGGCGCCAAAGCGGTTTTTAACGGCGCGGATCAAACGATAACTGGAATGGGTATCGCCTTCGAAATACAATACGGCATCAACAATATGTTCGAGAATGCGCGGTCCGGCAATAGCGCCTTCTTTCGTAACATGCCCGATCAGCACCATGACAGTACCGTGTTCTTTGGCAAAGCGGGTAAAACGCGCCGCGCATTCCCGCAGTTGCGAAACACTGCCCGGCGCAGAGCTGATTGCCTCGGTGTACATGGTTTGAATGGAGTCGATCACAACAATTTCCGGCTTATTTGCTTCCAGCGTGGCCAGAATATTTTCCAATTGCACTTCGGCAAAAAGCGTTACCGGCGCGTTGATCAGGCCAAGCCGCTGGGCACGCAGCGCGATTTGCTCGGCGGATTCTTCGCCCGTGATATAAAGCGTTTGCCTGTTTGCCCCTAACGTCGCGGCTACTTGCAAAAGCAATGTCGATTTGCCGATACCGGGATCGCCGCCGAGCAATACAACCTCGCCGGACACAAAACCGCCGCCGAGAACACGGTCAAACTCGGCCATACCGGTAACGATGCGCGGCATGCTGGCCGTTTCAATGGCGCTGAGCTGGCGAAGCTCAGCGTGTGTTCCGGACAGGTTTTCAAAACGGCGTGACGGCAGCAATACCACCGTCTCAATTAGCGTATTCCAGGCATTGCAATGTGGGCACTGTCCTTGCCATTTGGAGGTTTGTCCGCCGCATTCGTTGCATTGAAAAACATTTTTTGGTTTTGGCATAAAAAGCAAGTGATTAAATTTATCCTGGAATCAAATGTGCCATATTTTCAAATATTGCGGCATTCCTATTTACAGGTTAATAAAGTATAGTGCATAACAGGTAAAAAACGACACACCTCTCACATGAGCTTTTTGCCCAAAATTATTGCTTTTCTGATCGTTGCGATTTTGCTTGTCATCATTGCAGGCTTTATTATTTCCCGCTTTTTTATCAAAAAAGAAATCAGAGACAATGAATCGCTTTCGACGCTATTACCGGAATCTCTATCAAGACCTGCCCGCGTTCACCTGATCCGCTCCCATGCTTATACGCCCGGTGAAAAAATGACGCAACTTTGGCGTGAGTTCGACCTCATGGGTTTCATGATACTTGCCGATTACTCCGAAAGCCATAACGTTGTCGCCAATATTCGTCTTGCCGGCCACCCTGCCCTGAAGATCGGTTTGATTTTGGTCGAAGAGGAAGACGGCGGCGCATACGGCGTCGTGATGGCAACAACGAACAGCCATCGCATTGAGGCGCGCGGCAACGGCTTAAAAACGGATCTTTCTTTTGGTATGGTGCGCTGGATCATGCGCAAGGATTATTCCCCGAAAGCCTGTTTTGATGACGTCAAAGCAGCGGTTGCCGGCGAAGCGCTGATGAAACCCGATACGCGATTGCTGCGCATGATATGGGAAAGCATTTACGCGCAAAACGCCGATGCCGAAATCGCATCCGGCATGGTGACGCGCAATAAATTGATCCAACACATTACGTCATTATCGATGAAAGCGGATAAGAACTTCATCGATGAACTGATGGAAACCGGTTCGTCAATGTGGCGTGTGCGGATGCGTGAGGCGGCGCTGGACCACTGGCGGCTTGATAATAATATTGGTGATGATGATTGGCAGAGTGCTGTAGCACATGCTCATGTGGTCGATAATTTTCTGGAGCCCGCCGACTTAAGAACAATGTTTCCGGATTTTGAGGACATCGATAAGGTCATCAAAAAAATCGGTGTGGCCGATCTTTCCGGCGTTCAGCTTTATGAGGCGATACAAAAACAGTTGCCGGAGAGTAAGCGCCATAAACAAATAGGGGAAGTGCACCATCCAATTTATGCTCAGATTTATATGCCGGAACGTGTTACCGAGCACATACCTCATGAGACTGCGGGTGTCGAACCGATCGCTACTTCGTTGCCGACCTTACCGTATATCCAAAAGACCGTCGATGATGAACAAACAAAGCAAATCGGCGAAGATATTTTGGGGTTGACGAAAAATGCGCTTTCGCAGTCAGGAGGACGAATTGTCTGGAAAAATATCTGGATATGGCTTTTGCCGTTGGGGCTTCTGATTTTTTCCTTTACTTCTGATTTAAATAATTGGCTTGGTCTTTTCATCTATGCTTATGCGCTCGTCACGTTTTTCTTTTTTATTTTTTCGCTAATCCCATCGTTTCTTTATCGTCAGGTTCTTTTTGCCCACTTGTATTGTCAACCCAAGATGGGGCTGCTTTTGTTAAATGCATTGCGCCATTGTGACCTGCTGCGCTCGGTGAATAAAGGGTTTTTAGTTGCCGAAAAAAGCAAATTTTATGCAATGCAGGGAAATATTGGTGATGCCGTCGAGCTTTGGGGCGACTATAAAGAAAATATCGACGAAACAATTTACTACTCTGAATTGGCGCAAATCTATGATGAGGGCGGCGCTTTTGATGATCAAATCGCGACCCTGCGCAAACTCTATGAGCTTTTCCCTCATAACGACAGCGGCGCCATTGATCTCGGCATTTCACTGTTGCATTACAAGAAAGATGCGGTGTCCGCCGAGAAAATATTGAGCAGTATTTCCGAAGCAACCCTTTTTGAAGAGAAACTTGCCGCTTATTATTTTGCACAAGGGCTGATTCGATTCTTATATAAAGATTACTCCGGAGCATTGAGCTATTATCAAAGAGCGCTTGAAGAAGCGCGTGAAATGATAAAAAAAGAACCACCGGTACTTATTCTGATCGCACAAATCAGCGGTTATGCCGCTATTTCTTTATTGGCCTTGGGCGCTCGGGATCACGCGATGAAAATCATGAAACTGCTGTCGGGCTCGTTGCGTCGGCATGTTTCCACCCGCATCATCGTCAAGCGCTTTTCTTTGGCACTGCAAAAGAAATAGTCATCGGTTAATAACCTCATCGTTCCAAAATTTTTCAATACGCTGAAACGAAATGGGATAAGGTGTTTTCAACTCCTGCGCAAAAAGCGATACCCGCATTTCTTCGATCATCCAGCGATACATTTCCAAGGCGGGTTCTTCCATATTCATTGCTTTGTTGCGCGCCAGCCGTTCCTGATAGCGTTGCCATAACTGTGCAATATGTTCACCGTGCTTCTGGTCGCGTTGAGCGCGCTGGGCATATTTAGCCATACGTCGATCCATGGCTTTAAGGTAGCGCGGCAGACAAGCAAGCTGCGGCCACGGGGTTGCCGAAAAAAAACCGTCGTATACCAATGCGTCGCGCTGTGCGCGTATTTCCCCGGCAAAGCGCTTCAGCGTAGATGGCGTCGCCTGGATACGCATCGTCAATTGCTGATTTTCTTCGGCGATCTCGTGCAGCAGTCGGAATGCGCCTTCGGCAACTGCGGGAAAGCGTGCGCGCGCCCTTTTTATCTGTTCAAGAAACGCTTTTTCATTGCGCGGCAAAGGATCGTCGCCAACGAAAGCACGATCACAGATTGCTTTGAATATATCTTCGAGCAAACAGTTCGTCGCGATAAACGGTTTCAGCAACAATGCACTTTGCTGAAAGCCCGACGATCCCTTCTCCCAAAAGCGCAGCAAATCTTTCAAGGCAAGGCGCATCAGCCGGATAACGCCACACCGTGTCTCGGTATCCGCCGTTTGGCGTGTATCAAACAGCCGCAATGATACGCTATCGTCTTCATCGGTAAGCGCCGGATAAAGCGTCAACGGCTTACCACGGCGCTGGATCGCAATGTGCCCTGGCAATTCGCCAAAATCCCAGCATGTTATCCCCCGCTTTTCGAACGTTTTGGTTTCATCGTCGCTGCCAAGACTCATCCGAACGGTTTCTTCAAGCGACTGCCGTAACGCCTCGAGATCGCGCCCGCTCTGCAATTCCTGCCGTTCCTCGTCAACGACAACGTAGCGCATTTTAAGATGCTCCGGCATCTCCTTGTCGTGCCAATCGGCAGGGCTTACCTGCATCTGATAGGTTTGACGCAACCAGTCGGAGAAAACAACGGCAAGCGCTTTCTCGCGATACGGCGCCGCTTCAAGGAAAGCCGTAATCACCGGCGGCACAGGGCTTAAGCGGTGACGCAAGGCTTTGGGGAGCGCCTTGATGTACCAGGCAAGTTTCTCACGCACCATTCCGGGCACCAGCCAGGACATCGGCGCGGGATCGATTTTATTCAATAGATATATTGGTGCCGTTACGGTAATACCGTCGCAAGAATGTCCCGGCTCAAATCGGTACTCGATCGACAATGCTTCTTCTTCAACTATGATTGTTGGGGGAAATAAGTCTTCCGTAACCCAGCGCGCCGAATGGCGCATCAAATAATCGCGCTCCAAAAAAAGATATTGTGGTTTTTCTTTTTCAATTTTTTCGCGCCAGTGTTCAAAGGTTTTTTCCGTGGCAACCGTATTGGGGACGCGCTCAAAATAGAAATCGGCAATCGTTTCCTCATCGACCAACACGTCCTGGCGGCGCGCTTTATGTTCCAGCGCGGTAATTTCCTCGATTAGGCCTATGTTGTACTTTAAAAATTTTCCGCGTGTGCGAATATTGCCCGTTGCCAACGCCTCGCGTACAAAAACCCGATATGCCGTTTCTGGAACAACACGGGTAAATGAAATGGGGCGCCGCCCGATCAGCGTCAAACCGAACAGGCGAATATGTTCATAGCCGGTGACTTCGCCACGCTTTTCGTTCCAGTGCGGCTCATAATATTCCCGGTTGACCAAATCACCGGCGACATCTTCAATCCATTCCGGCTCTATTCTGGCGGCGCAGCGCGCAAAAAGACGGGAGGTTTCGGTAAGCTCCGCCGATAATAACCAACGTGCGCCTTTTTTGATACCGCTGCCCGGATGCAGATGAAAATTGATACCGCGCATTCCCTGATAGCTGTCATCATGCTCCGACCTCATACCGATATTGGAAAGCAACCCGCTTAACAATACCTTGTGAAGTACTTGATATTTTTCTTTTGATACCGGTTCGTCAAGCGCGTCCCGCCATTGCCATCCGTCTTCTTTTAACGTCTGAACAAGCTGCTGATGAACGTCACGCCATTCACGCATACGCAAATAATTAATGAAAACTTCACGGCAACGATCCACAGTTTTACGATGCGATAATCTTTCGTCAAGCAGAGCGGAAAAGAAACGCCAAATCGAAAGCAGCGTAATAAAATCCGAACGGTCATCGTGGAAACGGGCATGCGCCTGATCGGCTGCCTGTTGTTTTTCAAAAGGCCTCTCACGAGGGTCCGGAACGGCCAGCGCACTGGCGATGATCAGCATCTCGGAAACGCAATGTTTTCCTTGGGATTCCAACACGATTCTGCCGACACGCGGGTCAAGCGGCAAGCGGGCAAGCGCATAACCGAGTTTTGTGATTTTCCCGGAGGCATCCATGGCTCCGAGTTCACGCAAAAGCTGATAGCCATCCGTAACGGCGCGTGCGGCAGGCGGTTCAATAAAAGGAAAATTTTCGACACTGCCCAATTTCAGTGCCGCCATACGCAGGATTACCGCCGCCAATGACGAACGGAGAATTTCGGGATCGGTATAAGACGGGCGGTTATTAAAATCGTCCTCGCTGTACAGACGAATGCAGATACCGTCGGCGACTCGACCGCAGCGCCCCGCCCTTTGCTGTGCCGCCGCCTGCGCGATTTTTTCAATACGCAACAAGGTGGTTTTATTACGCGGGTTGTAACGCTTGACGCGCGCCAAACCCGTATCGATCACATAACGAACGCCGGGAACAGTCAACGATGTTTCGGCAACATTGGTGGCAAGCACGATGCGCCGGCCATGGCTTGGTGTAAAAATCCGCTGCTGCTCATCTACCGACAAACGAGCAAACAACGGTAATATTTCCATCTGCGCCGCATAGGGGCGTGCGTATAACAGTTTGCGTAGCACATTAGCCGTTTCCCGGATTTCCCTTTCTCCAGGAAGAAACGCCAAAATGTCGCCACTGCCTTCGCGCCACAATTCTTCAACGGCATCGGCGATCGCTTCTTCCATATCCTGCTCATCATCGGCACTCTCCGAAATATCGTCGGCATCGCGCAAAGGGCGATAACGGATCGTGACCGGATAAGTCCGCCCGGATACCTCGATAATTGGCGCCGGCTTCTCTTCCGTGCCGAAATGCCGGGCAAAGCGTTCGGCATCCAGCGTTGCCGAAGTGATGATGATTTTAAGTTCCGGTCGTTTACCCGCAAGCTGTTTAAGAAAGCCCAGAAGAAAATCAATATTGAGCGACCGCTCGTGCGCTTCGTCGATGATAATCGTATCGTATGAAGAGAGCCAACGATCATGCTGCGTTTCGGCCAACAAGATACCGTCCGTCATCAGCTTGATATAAGCGTTGGGGCTGGTTTTATCGTGGAAGCGAACTTTATAACCGACGACATCGCCCAAGGGCGTGTTTAATTCTTGGGCGATGCGCGTTGCTACCGCGCGCGCGGCCATTCGCCTTGGCTGTGTATGGCCGATCAATCCGGCAATACCGCGTCCGGCGGCAAGGCATATTTTCGGCAGCTGCGTCGTCTTTCCCGACCCCGTCTCGCCGGAAACGATGATGAACTGATGCGTGCGGATCAATGCCTCGATTTCCGCGGCACGTTGTGCTATCGGCAATGGCTCGGGATACGTAAAATCCGGAACACCTAAAGCACGGCGACGTTTTTTTTCGACGGATTGTGCAATATCTTGAGCCAGTTGCTGCCGGGCTGCCGCATCCCCATCACGTATGCGATTAAGCCGGGACATCAGCTGGAACTGGTCACGAACCAAGGCATCACCGATTTTTTCACGCAGTTTTTCGAGTACCATACTCATTCGTTGGGCAACCATAGAGAATGCGGTATTTTACCGTAGCCGCCATACTGCCACAGTTACTGATAAAATCCGCGCAATCTCGTGCAACCGTTTGAACATATATTTTTTAACGCGCATTTATGCCCACCGACAGCAAACAAGCCGACTCCCGTCGCGCAATCTATGAGGCCAACAAGCTGCAAAAACGCCTGCGCCGCCAAGTTGGGCAAGCTATTGCCGATTTTTCCATGATCAAAGCCGGCGATCGCGTCATGGTGTGCCTGTCCGGCGGCAAAGACAGCCATGCGCTGCTCGATATTCTATTAAAGCTTAAAGCAAGCGCACCCGTGCCGTTCGAATTGATCGCCGTGAATCTCGATCAGAAGCAGCCGGGATTCCAAGCTGATATTTTGCCGCGTTACTTTGAAGAAATCGGGGTGCCTTACCGCATTATCGAGCAGGACACGTACAGCGTCGTCAAGCGCGTTATTCCTGAGGGCGGCACAATGTGTTCGCTGTGCTCACGCTTACGGCGCGGTGTTCTCTACCGCGTTGCCAAGGAGCTGGGCGCAACCAAAATCGCGCTGGGACATCATCGCGATGATGTGCTGGCCACCTTTTTTCTCAACCTTTTTTTCGCCGCCCGCGTCAAAACCATGCCGCCCAAGCTGCGGTCTGACGACGGACAAAATATTGTGATCCGCCCGCTTGTCTATGTGCGTGAGCGCGATCTGATTCGCTATGCCGATCTGAGGCAGTTTCCGATTATTCCGTGCAATCTGTGCGGCTCGCAAAACCATCTGCAACGGCAACAGGTTGCGCAAATGTTGCGTGAATGGGAAAAACAATATCCGGGGCGTCTTGACGCTATTTTTTCCGCGATGACACATATCGTGCCATCGCATTTATTGGACAGGCAATGGTTCGATTTCGAGCAATTGGTTTTTCGCATTTCCGATCTCCATGAGCGTCCGGAAGACCAGAATGCCCAGTTCGACGATTAAGGATATCCTTATTTTTCAGCAACAACAGCGGGAACGATCATAATAAAAATCGCTTAACCGCTTATGAGAACGCGATTCAAAAAAAGACCGATATCGCGAAGTTCTTCATCGATGGCTGCATGCGCCATCGGGTAAGTATGCCATTCAACCGAATAACCGTTATTGTCAAGAATATTTTTCGAAGCCAGCGCCCAACTCGGGAGAACAATATCGTCAAAATCACCGTGCGCCATGAAAATCGGAATGTCACGGTTGGCCATGCTTGCCTTGCTTGGAAAATTTTCGCTATCAATCAGGTATGTTGAAAGCGCGATAATTCCCGCCAGCGTCTTGGGATAACGCAATCCGGCATGAAGCGCGATGACGCCGCCTTGAGAAAACCCGGCAAGCACAATTCTTGAGGAAACGATATCGCGCTCAAGTTCGCGTGCAATCAGCATTTTGATGAGCTCTGCGGAAACATCTGCGCTTTCAATGTCTCCGCGTTCCTCCTGATCCCCCTGGGCAATATCGTACCAGGCGCGCATGACCAGTCCGTGGTTAATCGTGATTGGTCTTTTTGGCGCATGCGGAAAGATGAAGCGAATTCTGGCGCTCGAATCCAGATCGAGCATATGAACCACTCCGGCCCAGCCATTGCCGTCATCGCCAAGCCCGTGCAGCCAAATCACCGAAGCATCCGGTTGCGCATGGGTTGTCCATTCGATGGCATCAAGCAAGGGTAAATTTCCAGTCATGACATTCTCCGCGGCAAATAAGTATTATATCGATATGTAAAAAGATGGGCGACAAGCCATTACCGCCAATATTTATTTTCTAAAGTTCTAGAAAAACGCCTTGATATTCAGGCTTCTTAGTTTTTTACCAAAGTCGTCGCGATAATCTTTTAGGGCGCGCTTCACAATGTTTCTGAGCGCAACTGTTTGACGGAAGGAAATGTGTTGATTTGCCGTCGCAGTAAACGCAGCAATGCCTGACGTTCCTGGTCGTCCGGCAGGCCATAACGCAAAAGCGTGTAAGCATGATCAATCAGCATGAGTCCCTGCTGGTGTTGCGGCCAGCGTCTCATGGCGCGCACCAGAAAAGTTTGCGCGCCTTCGAACGGCATTTTGGAGAAATCGGCACGCGCCAACTTTCGGCAAAGTTTTTCCCACGCCGCCTGCACCGGATCGCGCCATTTTGCTCGCCACGACAAAACCATCAGCAACAGCGCGATCCAGAAGGCGATAATACCTGTTACCAACAACGCAATACGCCAAAACCGACTATCGAGATTCATGCGCGACCACAAACTGCGCTGGCGTTGGTAATCAAATTCAATGACATAACGCGTCCAACTGTATTTCAGCGCGTCCCAATGCAAAGCAAGGTTCTTCAACCAATTCATATCCGTGCGCGCAAGCCGCGGCACCGGCTCGCCGCTGGACAATGCCGCGCCCAATCCCAACTCGACGCGTTCCGGCGCTACTGCTGCAGTCGGATCGACGCGCTGCCATTCCCCGTCGATCAGAACTTCCGCCCAGGCATGAGCATCCGACTGGCGCACGATCAAATG
>DBDN01000068.1:10745-39514 GCA_002293615.1 Betaproteobacteria bacterium UBA931
CGCCGCCTGCGCGCATCAACACCACAAAAGCGCTTGAATAGTGTTCGCAAAAGCCGGTTTTGGTACCGAATAAAAAACCGTCGACCGGATTCTGTGGATCCATTTCCAAATTGTCGAAGCTCAACGAATAATGAAAAGGTTCGCGATGAAAATATGCCAGTACCGCATCCACATAATCATGATCGCTCATACCGGCAGTACGCAAGGTTTTTGCCAGCGCATAGGTTTGCGGGTTTTTATTGAGCGGCAACCTCAAATTGAAATTACTTTCTTGTGGGGTTGCCGGAAAATGATTGCGCAAAATGGATTTTTGCCGATAACGGATAGTTTGCGTGACCGGCATAACCGCTAATAGTTGTTGCGCGTAATTCTTATATGCAAAACGCCGTTGCCGCCGCTCGAAACCGGCGCTCTCACGTTCGGGCAAACCGTAGGGAAGCTCCAGCGCAAACAGCCAAGTGCGGTCATGCGGCTCAAGCGTTACCGTGTACGCTATCGCGCTTTTCTCCTCCTGCTCAGTAAAAAAATCCGCGTTCTCTGCAATATAAGTCGGTCCCGGCCGCCAACTGATGCCGTCGAAAATCGAAAAAACCGGACCACGCCAATAACGCAATCGGTTGGGCGGTGGCGCAGCGTCACCAAATTCAACCCGAAAAGCAATTGCATCCGAGAGCGTTAACTCGGCAATTTCACCCGGATCCATCGACTCCGATAAACCGGTTTGCGCCAATGTGCCGTGCGGAATTCCCCATAGCGGCGCAGACAATCGCGGGAACAGAAAAAATAACGCCGCCGCGATTGGGATTCCCTGCAATACCAGCACGCCAAAACGTTTTAACGTTTTTTGAACATGTGCCGTTTTCAGCGTGGCTTCCGGATGAAAAAGCGCGTTGAGCGTACCGCCTAACGCAAAAAAAAGCAGCAGCGAAGAAATAAGCGTCAGTGGCGATTGTGTATAAAAAAATGTCGTGATCAATAGAAATGAAGCAAGACACACCAGCAACATCGCGTCACGTCGCGTGACCGATTCGGCGTATTTAATCGCAATCAGGACAAACAGCAGCCCGACGGAAGCGTCACGATAAAACAAATGGCCGTATGATTGAAAAATAACGATAAACGCGATAAACGCCAATATTAAACTCAGCCATACGGACCAGCGAAACGGCGGCTTTTTCTTTCCGTACCTAGCCTGCGCTTCGTCCATCAACTGTTCGGCACGCCGTCCGCCCGGGGCATTGGGGGCAGAACGCGCCACAAAGTAAAGCGATAATGCGCGCATTACGGTGATCGTGATGCCGAAAACGGCGACCGCCAGCGGCAGAAAATAAAAAAGCTGCAATTGCGTCAAGAGCACCAGCGCCGTAACCCAGAACCAATGGGCATTGCATAAGCGCGAATCCATAGCATCCGGTAATTGGCGCTTTTGCCTTGATTTCGCCTCTACCTTTATTTTCATGGGTCGTCGCTCCCCAAAGCGGCACCGATGGTATAACCGGGAAAAAGCGCCAATAATGCCAATGCCTCATCGGTATGGGCAACACCTTTGGCCAGTGGTAACGCGGCATTCGGCAGCGCCAATGAAAAGGGCAAACCTTCGCGATCACAAATCAGCACCCATGCGGTCAACCGCGAAAGCCGCGCTTCGGTATCCAGCGACATGGGCAAACGCGAAAAATCCAGCGCTATGTGCTGCGCCCCGCTGCCACCTTCAAATGCTTTGCTGAACCAGCCGGCGCCGCGCGCCACGGCTTTCCAGGCAATGCGTTGTATCGGGTCGCCATATTGGTATTCGCGCAGCCCGGCAAGATCGTCGTTGCCGACAACACCCACCGGCGCGTTACCCTGGCGTTGATCCAAGCCTTGCGGTAAAGGCGGCGGCGCAATTTCCGGCACCGGGAAAATAAGCGCTTTTAATGGAAAGTGTACATAAGACCAAGCACACCATAATCCCAGCGGCGCTTCCGTCATTACCCGTAAACGTCCCATAGACAAGTAACCGCGCCGCACCGATTGCCTCTTAAGCGTTACCGAATGGTTTTGATTGGCTTGAAGAGGAAAACCTGCTTCTTCGCTATTGCCCAGCATTAAAAGCAGGCATTCCCGATTTTCCTCACCACCCTCCAACATTATGGTGAATTCCGCTTGCCCACCGGCAAACGCGTGCCCGGCGGAAATCGGCGCAATTTTCAATCCCCACAATTGCCGGAACGTTTGCACAAGCGTTGCCGCAATAGTGCCCAGCCACAAAAAAGTAATAATGAAGCCCAACGAAATCGCGTAATTAAGCGACGTCAGCAGCATCAAAGCGATGGTGAACAAGAAAGCGACGCCGCGTTTTGTCGGCAAGACATAAATACGATTTTGTTTGAGCGTGACCTGCCCCTGATCAGTTGGGCGAAGCCGCCGGACATAATCACGCCACCAAGCTTGCCATCCGACCCGAAACAAGATGGGAATCGGTAAAGATAAACGCATTCGCTGCTCCAAAAAGAAAGCGTTTAAAGAAAAAACGATTAAGGTAACGCCACTTGGCGCAACAATAACTGCGCTTCGCTTTGTCCGGAATGCGCGCTGCCGGTCAAGCGGTGCCCTGCCACTGCCGGAAAAACCGCCTGAATATCTTCGGGAATGACAAAGTCGCGTCCGGAAATCAATGCATACGCGCGTGCCGCCGTCAGCAGCATCAGACCGGCACGCGGCGATAAACCGCGCAGCACACGCGACTGGGCGTCGCCATTTTTACCATGCGCCACCACGCCGCGGGTTGCCGCCAAAAGCGCCTGAATATAGTCGAGCAAAACGGAAGCAACATGCACTTGCGATACCGCTCTTTGCTGTTGCAACAACCATTTCCCGTCAGCCAACGCAGGAAGATCGACCAACTTGGCGCGCGCGTCGCCGCCTGTCAACAGCTCGCGTTCGGCTTGCGCATCGGGGAAACCCAGTTCAATCGCCATCAAAAAACGGTCAATCTGCGATTCAGGCAAAGGATACACGCCTTGCTGTTCCTGAGGATTTTGCGTCGCGATGACAAAAAACGGGTTCGGCAATGTATGCGTTTTACCATCAATCGATACCTGCCGCTCTTCCATGGCTTCCAGCAACGCACTTTGTGTTTTCGGCGGCGCACGATTGATTTCGTCGGCAAGTACCACGGATGAAAATACCGGCCCGGGGTGAAAGTAAAATTCGCGCTTGCTGTTGTCGTAAATAGAGACGCCCAATACATCTGCCGGGAGCAAATCGCTGGTGAACTGAATGCGCGAAAACGGCAAGCCAAGCGTCATCGACAACGCTTGCGCCAATGTCGATTTGCCGACACCCGGTACATCCTCAATCAACAAATGCCCGCGTGCCAACAAGCAGGTCAGCGCAAGCTTGAGCGGTGTCGCCTTGCCGATCACAATACTGCCAAGTTGCGTCAGGATGGCGTGAATCATGCGAATACTCGATTTGGGGTCGACTTTGGTCGTTTGAGGCGAAAGCATATGCTATTTCTCATATCAGCAAAAATATCAGTGTAAAAGATAACACGCCTTTACGGCTTATTAAAAGAAAACATGTATCGGAGCAAGACAAAAAACAATAACCGCGTCTGCGTCAAAACACTGAATAAAAAAAGGGCACGCCTTTTGACAAGCATGCCCTTCAACCTAAAAGAGAGAGAAATTAGGTTGATCGGTTCGCTTTGGCGTAAGCCGTTGCCTCCGCACCGGCAATACGCCCAAACGTAATGGTTTCTGAAATGGAGTTGCCGCCCAGGCGATTCGCGCCATGAACACCGCCGGTTACTTCACCGGCTGCATACAAACCAGGAATCGGCTGGTCGCTTTCATTTATGACGCGCGTCTGTGTGTCGAAAACAACACCGCCCATCGTGTAGTGAATACCGGGCCGGATTTCAATCGAAATAAAGTTGGCTTCCGTGATCGGCCGCGGCATATCGGCGCGACCAAACTCATCGTCTTTCTTAGCTTGCTGAAAGGCATTGTATTTTTTAATGGTATCCGCCAACGCGTCGCCATCGGTGATGCCGCATGCCTTGGCCAGTTCTTGCGGCGTTACGCCTTCTTTGCACAACGCCAAATGATAATAGCCTTCGATCTGTTTCAGACTTTTACGAATATTCTGGTCGAGAATAAGAAATGCCGAACCGCCGGTTTGCTTCAACACGGCGGCCGATGCCGCGTCTCGCGTCGCCAGCTCACTCACAAACCGTTTGCCTTCGCGGTTGACCATAATAGCGCCGTTACCGCGTACCGCTTCGGTAATCAGAATCTTGCTGCCTGCCGCCTGCGTCGGGTGAATTTGGATTTGATCCATATCGCGCAATTTGGCGCCGACAGCGACAGCGAGATCAAGTCCATCGCCCGTTGCGCCCGGCTGGTTGGTACTGGAAAAACCGGCATACTCGGGGCGGTATTTGGCAACGCGCTCAAGATTCGACGAAAATCCTCCGGAGGCCAGTACGACTGCTTTGGCTTTGATGTCGTATTGCCGCCCGAACCTGTCCCGCACTTCGACACCAACCACTTTGCCGCCATCGGTCAACAGTTTGATTGCCCGCGAGCCGGTACGCACATCCATGCCGCGCTTAATCGCGTTTTGACGTAAGGTATGAACCAGATTATGGCCGACGGCTTCGCCGCCGGTCGGACGGTGGCAGCGGTTAACACTGGCTCCGGCCATACGCCCCACATCGGTCATGTCCCCGCCGAGACTTAACAGGAAGTCGATAGACGCCGCTGAGTTTTTGGCAAGGATTTCCACCAGTTTTGGATCGCTGATGTTCTTGCCGCCTTTCATCGTGTCATCGAACATGATCTCCCAAGAATCTTTAATGCTTTTCCGTGCCTGGATCACTGTTTCCGCCGCGTTCATACCGCCAGCGGACAATTGTGAATTGCCGCCGGTAATCGGCATTTTTTCCAGAACGATCACTTTGGCGCCGGCATCAAAAGCCGTAATCGCTGCTGTAAAGCCGCTGCCGCCGGAACCCACCACCACCACATCGGCCATTTCTTCGGCACGTTTTGCCGCTGCCAGTTTACTGCCCGTCAGCAAAGCCGCCACCGTGCCTATTTTCAGAACTTGTCTTCTGTCCATCTTCATTCTCCTGAACCTTTGCCGGGCTGCCCGCCGGTAATCGGCAGATCAAAATTGGTATGGCAATACACGCAGTAAGTAACTGAAGGTTCGTGCCCCCTGTGGCAAGCCGTACAGCCGATCTCCCCGTCAACGCCGAGATGCGACTTATGCGGATTGATGTTGGGATCTTTCAGTGTCTTGCTGCTTAGCTCCGCCATTTTGACAAAGTCGCCGTGGCAACCAACGCAAGCCTGATTGACATTGGTCGCATTATCATCAGGGATCAATATTTCTCCATGACAAGCGCTGCAATCTGTTTTTAATTTTTGTTTGTGAATTCCGGCCAAATGCGCAGGATTGCTGACATCAATCGTTGCTTTCAACACCAGGCCGGTATCTTCCGGGCTAAGAGGTTCTTTGGCAGAAGCGGTTGAAACCCCAAGACTGATAACAAATACAATAGCTGCACCCAAAAAACAACTTCTTATTATTTTTAATGCCTTACAATACCAGCACATACTCAAACTCCTTATGTAACGTATTTAAACCGAGTTTTCATCAAAAAAACTAAGTTAATTTTTTTATTATCGGCTTTTGTTAAAAAAACCAATTTGACACAAAACAAATAAACCAATATCTCTTTTTTCAGTTTTGTTGCCATTCAGAGACTAATACATGCGTTTTATATTTATTCTGTTACTTGTTCAGATCGTTCTGATTGTTTATCTGGGTTACCGCTGTAAGTGGGCGTTTTCTTCGCTCTTTCCTAAATGGCTGAATAACTGGTACGTATATTGGCCATTATTTTCTTTAATTGTATTTGCTTTCCACATTACGCATTTCTTTATCAATCGACAGCTGGCACAGAACGATCTTCCTGCCTTATTGCTTTTTTTTACGGCGCTGCTTTTTGCTTTTCTTATAGTCAGCCTTACCACTACATTTTTTTTCGAGCTTGTTGCGTTCATAACGCGGTTGCTCCCCGCTCCGAAAATCATTACCCGTTTTTTTCATAACCGTCCTTTGGTGGGGTGCGTCGTTTTAGGGTTGATTCTTTGCCAGGTTAGCTATGGTTACTACCAAGCGCACACACCACGTGAAACACATTTTTCGCTGACGGTTCAAAAAAACGTTCCCCATCATAAACAACTACGGGTGATTCACCTTACCGACGCACATATTGCGTCGTATACGGCGCGCGGCATTTATGAAAAATTGGTCAAACGGCTCAATGCGCTGAAGCCTGACCTCATTATTTTTACCGGTGATATTGTGGACCGTTCGGTCAAGCCTTTCATCGAAAAAAATATTGGCTCGCTGCTGGCAAAATTACATTCCCGCTACGGCGTTTACGCTGTTTTGGGTAACCATGAATATTACGGAGAGTCGCCCGCACTGGCGGCAGAAACCTATCGTCAGGCAGGGCTTCATGTCATGCGTGACGAAGTACTTTATCTGAAAGACGCCGGAATCACTTTGATCGGTCGCGATGACCGTACTCGCGGCAGCGCGCGTATGGCATCGGTACACAGCGATGATCCGTTGATACGTGTTCCGCGCGCGCCAATTGAAACGTTGGTGAAACAAGCCGATTTATCGACCCCCGTTTTTGTACTCGACCATCAGCCGTTCTCTCTTGACCAAGTAGCCAATGCCGGCGTTGACGTCATGTTTTCCGGGCATACCCATAACGGACAATTTTTCCCGTTTAATCTGGTTATCGCCGCCATCTACGAAAACCCATGGGGGCTACTGAAAAAAGGCAATTTCCATTCGATTGTGTCGTGTGGGTTGGGCACCTGGGGGCCGCCGATCCGGCTGATGAGTCACTCGGAATTTGTCGTCGTGGATGTCAATTTTATTCAAAATTGACTGACAAAAATCTGGCGTTTTCCTGCCGTGATCGCTATAATCCGATTCTTTGTAATTTACCCGTTTGCCGGTGTAGCTCAGTTGGTAGAGCAGCTCATTCGTAATGAGAAGGTCGAGGGTTCGACTCCTTTCACCGGCACCACACCATAAAATCGCACAAGCCAGCAACATCCTTTTTCAAAAGGATGCCCGTAAAGGCGAGGAAGCGGACACCTTGAATTCACATTTACACTGCAGGACACGCCATCGTCCTGACAGTTATTGTTCTGCCTTCCAACGATAAACGATTGATTGCGAAACGCACCCCGCCGCAACGCAATGGGCGCATCCGCTGCCCCCGCTATCATTGCCGCACCCCGCTGCTGAAACGATTCCAATCGGCTTTTGCGCGACAACGCATCCCTTGCGTATCCAGTGCTCTACCATCGATTGGATGGCGCTTTCGGGAATATCAAAACGGCGCGCCAAATCCGGCAGCGGTACCGTTTTTCTTTCTTTGATGTAGTCACGCATATCCAGAAGGATCATATGCTCCTCTCCGATCAGCAACAACCACCATCGTATGATTTTGTCGGCGGCAATTTTATATCGCGCTGCATATCACGTTGCGATAACCCGAAATAACGCAGGACAAAGAACAGCCCGACCAGCGCTGCCGAGAGACCGGCCAGCCACCATCCTGCGCTTGCCGGAGAAGTCGTAAGCAACGACAACTGGTAATACGCCGTAGCACACACCCAGGCAAGCACAAATGTCCACACAGCTACCATCACCGTCCATTTGGCGCCAGCCTCCCTGTATACCGCACCCAGCGCTGCGGCACACGGCGTGTAAAGCAGAATAAAGATCAGAAAAGCGATCACCGCGGCCGACGAACCAAAAGCAATATGGATTTGGGAAACGGCAGCACCCGATACTTCTTGATCTTCACTCACGGTGTCGACATCGCCCAATGTGCCGCCAATGCCCAGCGGATCGGCAAACGCTGAAAGAAGATCGCTCAAGTTCGCCGGAATCGTGGCAAACGCTTCCTTGACGCCTTCAAGCGGTTCATAACCGCCCGCCTCTTCTTCTCCGTCTTCGGCGACACTGCCCATTTGCGAGTAAAGTGCGTTAAGCGTACCGATCACCGCTTCTTTGGCGAAAATACCCGTAAAAATGCCCACCGTAGCCGGCCAGTTCTTTTCTTCAATGCCCATCGGCGCAAACACCGGCGTAATTGTCTTGCCGATATTGGACAACACCGATTGGTCCGTATCCTCGTTGCCAAAGCTGCCGTCGGTACCGAGCGAATTAAAGAAGCTCAGCACCATCACCATCAGCACAATCGCTTTACCGGCGCGAATAATGAAACTTTTTAACCGCTCCCATGTGAGCGTCAGCATATTACGTATCGTTGGCATCCGGTATGGTGGAAGCTCCATGATAAACGGCGTAATTGCGCCCGGCAGCAACGTATGCTTGAGTACCAATCCGGTCAAAATCGCTATCGCAATCCCGCCGAGATAAAGGCCAAAGACGACATTTTGCCCATTGATCGGGAAAAATATCGCCACCAATAATGCATACACCGGCAAGCGCGCCCCGCATGACATATAAGGAATCATCATGATCGACATCAGGCGATCACGCGTGCTTTCCAATGTGCGCGTTCCCATGATCGCCGGCACGTTGCAGCCAAAACCGACCAGCATCGGCACGAACGCCTTGCCCGGCAAACCAATGGTACGCATCCCACGATCCACGACCATCGCCGCTCGCGCCAAATAGCCGGAATCCTCAAGAAACGACAAACACAAAAACATCGCGGCAATCACGGGCACAAACGTGGAAACGGTCTGGATGCCGCCGCCCAGACCGTTGGACAGCACTGCCACCAGCCACTCCGGAGCGCTGACGCTCTCCAGCAGATATGCCGAACCGTTAACCAATATGGTGCCGAACAAAATGTCGAAAAAATCAATAAACGCCGAACCGACGTTGATCGCCAGCAAAAACATCAGATACATCGCACCCAGAAAAACAGGAATGCCGGTTATGCGTCCAAGCGCAAAACGGTCAAGAAACGATGTAAGCGATTTGCTGGCTTCGCGCGGGCGATGAATTACGTCGCGGCATAACGCGTCGATTGCATCGTAGCGCGCGCTGGCCAGCGCAATGTCGATCTCGCCCCCGCACCATGAAGACAGCGCCTCGCGGCATGCCTGGACAGCCTGGCACGTTTCGGCATCCAATTGCCCATCATTTTCCGGCAGCAAGAGCGTATCGAATAACGTCCAGCGCGACATTCTGTGCAGCGCGCTGTGTTCCGACTGTTTTTCCAGGAACGCTTTCAACAGCGTTTCCTGCTGTTCGCCCAGAGTCGTAATTTTTGGCTGAGGGCGCCATTTTTCCACCGTGACCCGATGAATCGTTTGCCGCAATTCATGAAGCCCCTCGCCTCGCCGCGCGGAAATTGCCACAACGCGGCAACCAAGCCGCTCCTCAAGCAGTTTAACGTCGATTTTCTCGCCGCTCTTGTGTACTTCGTCGATCATGTTCAGCGCCACAACCATTGGCTGGCCGAGATCGATCAGTTGGAATGTCAGATAAAGATTGCGTTGCAGATTGGTCGCATCCACGATATTGACGATCAACGTATTTTTTTCGTTGACGACAAAATTACGCGCAATCAATTCATCCTGGGAAATACCCGACGAAGAGCTTTCGATCGCGTAAGTGCCGGGCAAATCGATCACTTCAATGCGCTTGCGGCCATGCCGTCCGCGATGCTTATGCTCCGGCGCTAGCACGCCGCAGTGCATTTCTTCGGCATCGTAATCATAAAACCCTGATTTGCGATCAACGGTGACGCCCGGCCAGTTGCCGGTACGCTGACGCGAGCCGGTCAGCGCGTTGAACAACGTTGTTTTGCCGCTGTTCGGATTGCCGATCAATGCGATCCGGTAATGAGGTTTGCTCATATCCGGCAAGCCTCCACAGCAATGGCCGAGGCTTCCGTTTTACGCAAACACAGATGAAAACCACGCATCTCGATTTCAATCGGGTCACCCAGCGGAGCGACACGAATTACGCGCAAATAACAACCGGGCGTAATTCCCATCGCCAGCAATTTGCGGCGGAAAGGCGCCGCATTTTCCGTCAGCCGAGTAATCAGCGCTTGTTGTCCAAACGGCAATTGATCAAGAGTTATGACTGGCATATCAAGTCCTGCATATTTTTAACGATAATGAGAATTGGTCTCATTATAAGCAAAATTTAAGCCGATGATCAATAGAAATTATTAAAAATGTGCGGCTATATTTTCGCGCTTATCGCATACGGCATATAACGTGTCTATAACTAATTGTTATATAAGCGCTTTCACTTTCTCTTTAAAAAAATACCTCAATCCACGCATGTGCTGATACAAACATTTTTCGGCAAAAGCACACTACTTTTATTATTTCAAATTCTCAAAAGCGTTTGAAGCAAATATTTCCCCGTGAAAAAAAGCGCTCTTTGCACATGCTTCTTGGCACATCTCCAACATCGCTATAATGGCGTAGTTTGACGACACAGATAACCCACAATACCGATATCCGATATGACCGCCCTGACTCTTTACGATAATTACACGCGATCCTTACGCCTTTTTGAACCGTTATCGCCCGACTACGTCGGGCTTTATACCTGCGGCCCTACCGTTTACGATTACCAGCATATCGGCAATTACCGAACATTCCTCTTCGAAGACATCTTAAAACGCGTTTTGCGCTGGAACGGCTACACCGTCAAGCATGTCATGAATATTACCGATGTCGGCCATCTCACATCGGATGCCGACAGCGGCGAAGACAAAATGGAGAAAGGCGCGCGGCGCACCGGGAAAAGCGCGTGGGAAATCGCGCAGATTTACACCGACGCTTTCCTCGATGACCTGGACAAGCTCAACATTGAGAAGGCGGACGTTTTAAGCCGCGCCACCGATCACATTCAAGAACAAATCGATTTTATCGCCGACATTGAAAAAAAAGGCTATACCTACCGTACTTCCGACGGCATTTATTTCGACACCGCCAAGCAGAAAGATTACGGGCACCTGGCGCGTTTGAACCGCGAAGGCCTGGAAGGCGGCAAACGTGTCGGCCANNACCGATTTTGCGCTGTGGAAATTTTCGCCTCCGGGTGAAAAGCGACAGATGGAATGGGAGAGCCCATGGGGCGTTGGCTTTCCCGGCTGGCACATTGAATGCTCGGCGATGGCGGAACATTATCTCGGCGATTTTTTTGACATTCATTGTGGCGGCGAAGATCACATCCCGATTCATCACACCAACGAAATCGCACAAACCGAAGCGCGTGCCGGCACCCGCTTGGCCAATTTCTGGTTGCACGGTTATTTCCTGCTGCTAAACGACGCCAAAATGGCAAAATCGGCAGGCGAGTTTTTGCGCATTCAGTCGCTGGCCGATCGCGGCTACGATCCGCTTGCTTATCGTTATTTATGCCTGACCGCGCATTATCGCAAACAGCTTAGTTTTACTTGGGAAGCGCTGGACGCGGCGCAAACCGCTCTTGATCGCTTGCGCCAGGGTATTTTCATATTGCCGCAAGATAAAAAAGCCGCGCCGGATACCGCGTTGCTTGAGCAATTCACCGCGGAAATCAACGATGACCTTAACGTACCGCGCGGATTGGCTTTGGCATGGGAAATATTGCGCGGCCCACTCGATCCCGCCACCAAACGTGCGACGTTGCTACGCTTTGATGAAGTGTTCGGCTTACGGCTTGGCTCGTGGGCGCCCCAAGAAATCGATATCCCCGAAGCGGTTGCCGCGCTTGCCGAGCAGCGCCTTGCCGCACGCCAGGCAAAAAATTGGGCAGAGTCCGATCGTCTGCGTGACGAAATCAACGTTTCGGGCTGGGACATTGCGGATATCGCAAGCGGCTATCGCTTAAAGCCCCGCTAAGGCGATCGCGTGGTATGCTTGTTCAAATTTTAGATTTTGCGAGGTTTGTATGAAAAAACAGCTGCTCTCCCTGATCTTTTTGGTTTTGACCGCTTTCGTTCTAACAGGATGCCTGCCATCGGCAAGCAAGAAAAAAGATGAAGAAGCGCGCAAAAATACGGTTGAGTGCCAATGGGACGGCGAGCGCCTTTTGGTGCGTTTCGACAACGACGAAGTGCGCGTTCTCATGGCCAGCGGCACCCGGATCTATCTTTACAGAATGCCTTCGTCGCGCGGCATTCTTTATACCAACGGTGATTACGAACTGCTTGGTAAAGGCACAGACATCACTTTCGGCCCGCCCGGAGAAACCAAAAAGCTGGAGTGCAAGCCCTACGATGTTGAAGACACTGGCCAGCGCAAAGAAGACCGCCGCGGCTTAAAAGAAATGGATGTCTATTAATAAGCGCATCCGATCATGGAAATGAAAAAGCTCTCCGGCGGCAATCTGCGCGCCGCCGGTTACGATGAAAAAACACAATCGCTCACCGTAGAATTGAATTCCGGCATTTTTGTTTTCGAACGTGTTTCCCGGGAAACCTGGCGGCGTTTTTCCACTGCGTCTTCACCGTGGAGTTTCTATCGCGACAATATTGAGGAGGAATATACCGGTCGCCGCGTCAAATAAAGCCGCTTTATCGGCCATTATCAATCGTCGTTATACGGGTCATCGTCAAACCGATACCCAGGTTTTTTCCTGATCTTACCTCGCCAATTTTTACTATCGAGAAAAGCAACGAGTTGCAGCGAAATATCGCGGAAGATCTTGGTGTCGCGCCACGCCAGATAATATTTTTCTTTCATGAGCGGAACAAACGTTAGTTTGAAAAACCGCGCCGCCGCTTCATTGCCGAAACCCGCTTCCGCAGCACCCGCCGCGATTGTCGCAGCAACGGCGTGATGCGTAAACTCTTCATTGCCATAACCGATGATCCGAATCGGATCAATGCCCGCCTCGCTCAACAACGCGTCAAACAAAAGGCGCGTACCCGACCCGCGTTGCCGATTGACAAACGAAATTTTACGACGCGCCAGATCGTTCAGGTTCTTCACGCGCCGCGCGTTTTTACGCGGCAACATCAGCCCCTGTGTATAAGCAAATAACGGGCGGCACACCAAATTGGGAATATCGCCCAACATGGTTTTCATGTAGCGGTGCAGTATTTGCCCGGGTTCGGACGGCATATGAAAACCGGCGATATCACAACCGCCTTTGCGCAACGCCCGCAACGCATCGGCACTGTTGCTAAAGTTGATTTCCAGATCAATGCCTTTTTTTGTCGCCAACGACTGCATATCCATCAACAGCAAATCATGGCTTGCCATAATATGGATTTTTCGTGTTGGCGCGGTCTCCAGACGAATTTCCAGATCTTGCCAACGCTCCGCCTCATCGTGCCAGCGCGCGCGCGCTTTTTCCACCTGCGCAATCAGCGCGATCCCCGCTTCGGTTAATGTGCTTCCCTGCCCGCGCGATAACAGCAGCAACCCCTCCGGACCTGCCCACGGATGTACAAGCGCCCACGTGTAACGATACGAAAGCCCCATGGTTTGCGCTGCCTGTTGCAATGATCCGCTTTCGTGAATAGCCTCCAGAAGCGGTAATAACCGCACATCGACTGCTGTACCGTCTGCGCTTGCCAATACCCAACGCGGTTCGATCTGGGCAAAAAGCGTTTTGCGGTCCGGCGAAAAACTTTTGCCGCTGACACGCTTCATTTTCTGCGTCGTTTTCGATGTTTTTTTATCCGAAGCGCGCATGGTGACGCTTATTTCCGAAAACGTTGCACGTAAAGAAGCTGCGCCTGTGTCACGGCATCGGCATCAGCAAGCGTAGTATTTCTTTCCAGCGCGTTGTGTAATGGGCACGCCAGCGCTTTGCCCAATTCAACGCCAAACTGGTCGAACGGATTGACGCGGTAGAGTACGCCTTCGATAAACGCCCGATGTTCATAAAGCGCCAGCAAAGCGCCAAGATGCCACGCGTTCAAATCGGGAAGAAGAAGCATGGTGCTCGCCCGATTGCCCGGGCAAACGCGCGCGGCGCGCGCGATGTCTTCATCTGTTGCATTCGCAGTATCGATCTCAAAATCACAATCGTGTCCGCACATCAACGCCTGCGGTTGCGCCAAGGCATGCGCCAGCAAGCCGACGCGCTGCGATTGCCCCCGATAACGGGTTGGCACGATAAATTCAATATTGGCACGATGCGAGCCCTGATGCAGCCACTGGAAAAAAGCATGCTGGCTGTCGGTGCCGATACCGCCCCATACCGAAACCGCCGAGCGCGCCCCCGCCGTTTTATGCAAATCATTGCCGTCCCAGTCGATTCGTTTACCGTTACTTTCCATAAGCAACTGTTGCAGATAAGCGGGAAGCAACCGCAGGCCGAACGCATAAGGCACGACAATCCGTTCGCCGATTTGCGCAAAGCAAGTATTCCACCAGTCGATCAACGCCAGCATTATCGGCGCATTGTGCGCAATAGGCGTCTCATGAAAATGCTTGTCCATCGCCGCAGCGCCCGCAAGCAAATCAACAAATGTTTGCCAGCCGGACTGTATCGCGATGGTGATACCTACGGCAGACCATAAAGAATAGCGTCCGCCGACCCAATCCCAGAGCGGTAAAATATTCTCCGGCGCAATGCCGAACGCCTTGGCCGCTTCATCGCTTGCCGTGACCGCGACAAAATGCCGGTTTAACAGCTCTTGCTTGTTACCGCCATCGGCTTGCAACCAGTCAAGTGCCGCGCGGGCATTGGTCAATGTTTCTTCCGTCTTAAATGTTTTGGAGGCGACAATAAGCAACGTTGTTTCGCGATCCAGCCCCAAAAGCGCCCGCTCCAAATCCTCGGCATCGAGGTTGGAAACAAAGCGCACATCGAAATCGTCCGCACGCAGTAACGCGTCGCACACCAATTGCGGGCCGAGCGACGATCCGCCTATTCCTAAGTTGACCACTGTCTTGACAGGCTTTCCGCTTGCGCCCAACAGCGCCCCGCAACGCAACCGTTCCGACAGCGTTTTCATCGCCTGCTGCGCACCGCGTACATCGCGTAAGATTTCCCGACGCGCAAAAGATGCGCCCTCTTCTTGTTGCCGCAGCGCCGTATGCAATGCGGCGCGCTTTTCGGTATGGTTTAATGTTTCGCCGGAAAAAAGCGCCGCAACCCAACGCGGTAAATCCGTTTTTTCCGCATATTCGCGCAATAAAGCCAGCGTTTCATCGTTGATTTTTTGTCGGGAAAAATCGATACGCCAATCGCCAAACGACAACGACAGTTTTTCCGCGCGTTGTGGATCGTGGTTAAAAGCACCGCGTAAGTCAAAGTTGCGCAAATCCAGCGCATGCCGCCGCAGTTTTTCCACAGCTAATATTACGGTTGATCGCTCAAGCAAAGATGAGCAGCCTGTGCAAGATGACGCATTGTTAAAAAGTATGCGTCTTTTCCGGGCTGCTCGCGTGTGCCCAGCGGATCAAGCGTACCGCGTTTTGCCTGGCTGCCCTCGATGAGGCTGTTGAGCAGACCATCGTTGAACTGCGGCTCGGCGAACACACAACGCGCATTGCTTTTTTGCACACGCTCGCGCAAAGCAACAAGCCGTTTCGCCGAAGGTTTTTGCTCGGGGTTCACGGTAATCGACCCGGCACCGCTTAAACCATAGCGTTTCTCGAAATACTGGAATGCGTCATGAAAAACGATAAACGACGCCTTGCCGTCATGCGCCAAAAGCGCTGCCAACTCTTTATCCAACGCCTGCAATTTCTCACGCAGCGCTGCCGCGTTGCGCTGATAACGCGCCGCATGAACGGCATCCGCTTCGACCAACGCTTTTTCAATCGCGCCGACCATGGCCTGCGCATTCACCGGATCCAACCAGATATGCGGATCAACCGCCGCGTGACCATGATCATCGTCATGATCGCCATGATGATCGTGCCCATGATCATCACCGTGCTCATGCTCATCCCAGACGCCGCCCTCGCGCGGCGGCAAACGCGCGCCAACCGAATCAATCAACGCCACCGATTTTGCCTTGCTTGCGGCAAGCGTTTTTTTCATGAAGCCTTCCAGCGTCGGGCCGACCCAAAACACAATATCGGCTTGACTAATCATTTTCGCATCGGAGGGCCGCAACGTAAAAGTATGCGGCGACGCTCCTCCCGGCAGTAAAAGGTCAGGCGTTGCCACGCCATCCATGACGCCAGCCACCAAAGAATGCACCGGCATGATGCTGACCGCCACTTTAGGCTGCGCGCAAACCTGCGCCGACAGCAAAAACGCCACTGCAAGCAGTGACAATTTCATGACGTTTGTAAAATTAGTAGGCATCATTTTTATCTGTTATCTGTAACGAAAAAACGCGATCAGTATATCATATCGCTATTCAACGACAGCCCGTGCTTATCTTCTATGCCCGATCATGCCGACCTGCTTCGCTTGCGGAACATTGTTTTCGTGCGCAACCGACGCGTCATCCTCGACGATGTCAGCGTAACGCTGCGGCAGAACGAGATCGTGACGTTAATCGGCCCGAACGGCGCGGGCAAATCGACGCTTTTGAAAATCGCGCTCGGCCTGATCCCGGCAGACCAAGGCACGGTGTGGCGCAAACCCGGCGTGCGTTTGGGCTATGTGCCGCAAAAACTTTCGATCATGCCGACGCTGCCGTTGACCGTGGCGCGTTTTGTCACACTCAGCGTTAAGGCAAACCGCGCACAAATCCTGGCAACGCTCGAACAAACTGGTATCGCTTATTTGATCGACGCTTCGGTGCATACGCTGTCCGGCGGCGAATGGCAGCGTGTCCTGCTGGCGCGCGCGCTTTTGCCGCGCCCTTCGCTGCTGCTGCTCGACGAACCAGCGCAAGGCCTTGACGTCAATGGACAAAACGCGTTTTACGATTTACTCGGGCATATCCGCGACACATTACGTTGCGGCATTCTGCTGGTCTCGCATGATCTGCATTTGGTCATGGCGTCATCCAATCTGGTCATTTGCCTGCAACATCACATCTGCTGCTCCGGCAAACCGGAAGCATTACAGCGTGATCCTGCATACCTTGCGCTGTTCGGCGCGCACAACGTCCAACACCTGGCCGCGTATCACCACCATCACGATCACGAACACGGGTTGCACGACGGCTACGCACATCAGGATACAAAGCATGAATGAATTCATCGCCATGCTGCAATCGCCTTTCCTGTTACGCGCATTTTTAGGCGGCGCGGGCATTGCGTTGATCGCCGGGCCGTTCGGCGTTTTTATCGTCTGGCGACGCATGGCTTTTTACGGCGACACGCTGGCGCATTCCGGCCTGCTCGGCGTTTGCCTCGGCTTTCTCCTCGGATTATCGCCAACCATCGGCGTGCTCATCGTTTGCCTGGCGCTCGCCATACTCCTCGTCATTCTGCAATCGCGCGAGCGTCTTGCCGCCGACACACTGCTCGGCATGCTCTCATACACTGCGTTGGCGCTCGGTCTGGTCGCGCTGTCATTCCTCGACGCCATCCGCTTTGATCTTTCCACCTTCCTATTCGGCGACCTGCTGGCTGTTTCCAATAACGACCTTGTCTGGATATGGGGCGGCGGCGGCATGGCCTTTGCCGTATTGATGGCCATCTGGTGCCCCCTTCTCGCCGCTACCGTCGATGAAGCGCTGGCATCCGCCGAAGGCGTTCCCGTACGCCGTACCCAGACAATATTTACTTTGCTCGTCGCGCTGATCATTGCCTGCGCGATAAAAGTCGTCGGCGTACTGCTGATCACCGCGCTTTTGATTATTCCCGCTGCGACCGCGCAACGATTTGCCCGCTCACCCGAACATATGGCTGTTTTTGCCAGCGTTATCGCATTTTTTTCACTGATCGCCGGGCTGCTTTTCTCGCTCTATTTCGATACGCCCGCCGCCGCGTCGGTCGTGACCAGCGCCGCGCTGTTCTTTGTATTGAGCCGCCTCATTCCCCAAAGCGCATGAAGCCACGCCTCAACTGGCACATCTTCTGCCGCATCATCGACAACTACGGCGATGCCGGCGTCAGCTTTCGCCTAGCACGCCAGCTCGCCAACGAACATGCCTTGCGCGTCACCTTATGGATAGACGATCTGGCGACGCTGGCGAAAATCCAGCCGCAAACCAATCCCCTGCTCGACGAGCAAACAATCGCGCAGATCAATGTTTGCCGCCTGACAACCGATATAGAACCGCCTGCCGTCTGGCCCGATGTGATCATCGACGCCTTCGGCGNNAGCGGCGGCCTGCCGCCACGCTGGCTCGACGCGTTGGCGCGCGATTTTCCGCCCGGCAACGATATTGCCTACGACCAAAAGCCGAAATGGCTTATCCTTGAATACCTTTCCGCCGAAACGTTTGTCGACGATATGCACGGCAAACCGTCGCCACCACCCAATATCGGCATACCGCGCCATTTCTTTTTTCCGGGCTTCAGCGAAAAAAGCGGCGGATTATTGCGCGAAAAAGATTTGATCCGGAAACGCGATACTTTCCAGAAAGCGCCGGAAAACCGCGCTACGTTCTTCGCCTCACTCGGTGCTCCCCTGCTAGCGAAGGACGCGTTGGCTATCAGCCTTTTTTGTTACGATACGCCGCGCTTGACCGAGCTTCTGAATATCTGGAACCAAAGCGAAACGCCCATTGCGCTGTTGGTGCCTAAAGGCGTTGCTGAAAACGCCATTCATGAATGGCGCGAACAGAACAATGAAAATATGCTGCGCATTATTCTCATTCCGTTTCTATCGCAGGATGATTACGATCGCCTGCTCTGGTCGTGCGACCTCAACTTCGTGCGCGGTGAAGATTCGCTGGTGCGTGCCATCTGGGCGGGCAAGCCTTTTATCTGGCAAGCGTATCGGCAGGAAAATAACGCGCATTTTTCAAAATTGGAAGCTTTTCTGGCGCGTTACACGGATGAAATGCCCGAATTGGAAAAAGATGTATTCGTTCATTTCATGCAGACGTGGAATGGTATTGGGGAGTTTTCATCTGCCGGTGAATGGAACAATTTATTAGGCCATTTGCCTGATTTCGTGCGATATGCATTTTACCGATCGGAAAAGCATTCATCGACAAAAAGCATGGCACAAAAACTGTTGGGCCAAATGTTTTAAAGCTAATGTCATTAAATATGTTTTTGATGCACTACCGCATTCTGGTTTATAATTTTTTATTTTTATTGACACGTAAGCCGTATCAGGCGCTGTTTTTCTCTAAGAAGCCCTCTCGGAAGCCATCCTTTAGCGGCTTTCGATCAAGCAAACAAGGATTGTTTTATGGTAATGAAAATAGCTCAGGAGCTGCGCTCCGGAAATGTGGTGATGATCGGCAAAGATCCGATGGTGGTGCAGAAAGCCGAATTCAGCAAATCGGGGCGTAACGCTTCGGTGGTAAAAATGAAATTGAAAAACCTGCTGACCGGTAACGGCACCGAAGCCATTTACCGCGCCGATGAAAAATTCGACGCGATTCAGCTCGAAAAGAAAGATGTTTCTTATTCCTATTTTGCGGACCCGATGTATGTCTTCATGGACCAGGAATATAACCAATACGAAGTGGAAGCGGAAAGCCTCGGTGACGCCGTTGCCTATCTTGAGGAAGGCTTGGAATGCGAGTTGACGTTTTATGAAGGCCGCGCCATTTCCGCCGAATTGCATNNGCCATTTCCGCCGAATAGCCGACATCGGTTGTGCGTGAAATCACTTACACCGAGCCCGCTGTGCGCGGCGACACTTCCGGCAAAGTTTTGAAGCCGGCAAAAATCGCCAGCGGTTTGGAAGTTTCGGTGCCGTTGTTTGTCGAAACCGGCGACAGAATCGAAATCGATACGCGTACCAATGAATACAAGCGCCGCGTTTAAAAATGCTTTTTTCTCCTCACAGAGCACAGAGCCCCGGTTATCCCGGGGCTTTTGATACGCAAAAACGCGTACTGATCCCATTTTGATGACCACCCCTTCAAAAACACTGCGCCTGCCGAAAACCACAGGGAAAAAATCACAGCGCGATGAGAAAACTGCTTCGGTAAAACCATGGGCGCGGCGAAAAAAAACACCTGCCGTAAAAATCCAAGCGATTGAAGAAAAGCGTGCGTCATCGCCCGCCTTATCGCCCACCCCGCTGCGTACACAAGCGACATCTCCTGCTCCAAAACGCGCTGCCGAGCAAAGCGGCGTCCGTGTTTCCAAGCTGTTGGCCGAGCGCGGCATTTGCTCACGGCGTGAAGCCGATGAGTATATTGAGCGTGGCTGGGTGTCGGTGGATGGACAGGTAATCGCCTTGGGCGCGCGAGCGTCCTCGGATGCAAAAATTGTGCTGGCGCCGCAGGCGCAGAAGAAGCAGGAGCGGCGCGTCACTATTCTTCTGCACAAACCGGTCGGCTACGTTTCCAGTCAGCCGGAAGATCAATATCCGGCAGCCGTGGAATTGATCAAACCGGATAATTTGTTTGCCGCAAAAGACGATCCTGCTTTCAGCGCGTTGCATTTACGCGGTTTGGCGCCCGCGGGCAGGCTGGATATTGATTCTACTGGCCTTCTCGTCTTGACGCAGGACGGTACGGTTGCCCGTCGCCTGGTCGGCAGTGATTCCTCGGTGGAAAAAGAGTACCTGGTGCGCTTTGAAGGCATGCTTGACGATGACGGCTTGGCGTTGCTCAAGCACGGCTTATCACTCGACGACAAGCCGCTCAAACCCGCGCTGGTGGAACGGCTTAATAACGATCAATTGCGTTTTGTACTCAAAGAAGGAAAGAAACGTCAGATCCGNNGCCGTATGTGCGATGCTGTCGGCCTGCGCGTCGTCGGCTTGAAACGTGTGCGTATCGGTAATGTTCGCTTGGGCAACCTGCCCTTAGGACAATGGCGATATCTTGCCGCACACGAGTATTTTTAACACGTTTTTTTACCGTAACCGCACTTTCCGCTTTAACATGTATTTTTGCGCAGCATCTTGCGCGTTATTCGTTCTTTAGGAAACCGTATGTCCGCTTTACCGCTCTTTTCTGAACTGGGTTTATCGCAACCGTTGCTTCGCGCTTTGTCCGATCTTGGCTACGAAGCGCCCTCGCCGATTCAAGCAGCGTGTATTCCATCGCTGCTGGAAGGCCGGGATATTCTTGGTTTGGCGCAAACCGGCACCGGGAAAACAGCGGCTTTTGCCTTGCCGATTTTGCAACGCATCGCGCTTAAAAAACGCAAACCGCAGGCGCTGATTCTCGCNNCCGACCCGTGAGCTTGCGATTCAGGTCGCTGAATCATGTCAAAGTTATGCGCGCCATTTGTCTGGCTTTCACGTCGCGCCCATTTACGGCGGCCAGGCGATGGGGTTGCAGTTAAAACAGCTTTCGCGCGGCGTGCATGTCGTGATCGGCACGCCCGGGCGCGTGATGGACCACATTGAGCGAAAAAGCCTGGATCTTTCCGAGCTGACCACGTTGGTGCTCGATGAAGCGGATGAAATGCTGCGCATGGGCTTTATCGACGATGTTGAGTGGATTTTGCAGCACGTCCCCGAAACACGGCAAACCGCACTCTTTTCAGCCACGATGCCGGACGCGATCCGTCGCGTTGCCCAGCGCTATTTACGCGCGCCTGAAGAAATCCAGATTAAATCGACGACGACGACCGTTACCACCATTCGCCAGCGTTATTGGCAGGTTGCCGGTTTGCACAAACTCGACGCGCTCACCCGTATCCTGGAAGTAGAAGATCACCTTGACGCGGCCATCATCTTTGTACGTACCAAAACGGCCACAGTCGAGCTTGCCGAAAAACTCGAAGCGCGCGGCTATGGCGCGGCGGCGCTCAACGGCGATATGAGCCAAACATTGCGCGAACGCACGATCGAGCAATTAAAAAAAGGAACTATTGATATTGTTGTCGCCACCGATGTCGCCGCGCGCGGCATCGATGTTCCACGTATCAGCCACGTTATCAACTACGACATCCCCAACGATACCGAAGCTTATGTGCATCGCGTCGGCCGCACCGGCCGTGCCGGNNCGGCAAGGCAGCGCCATCCTCTTTATCGCTCCGCGCGAAATTCGCATGCTGCGTGCGATTGAAAAAGCGACCCGCCAGCCAATTGAACCGTTGGTCCTGCCCAGCAAGAAGGCCGTTGCCGATCGTCGCGTCGCGCAATTCAAAGAGCAAATATTGCATGTCATTGAAAGCGAAGAGCTTGATTTCTTCACATCGATTGTCGATGAACTTTCCGCCGAAACCGAGACCGATGCCCATGAAATTGCCGCCGCCCTCGCCTTCCTTGTCCAGCAGGAACGTCCGTTGCGCGCCGAAGGCTTGACTGACCCCAAAGCAGAGCCGCGCGAACGCGGACGTGAACGCGAGCGCAATCACCGCAGCAGCGGAGAATCCCATGACGGCGAACCGTTACGCCGTTACCGCATTGATGTCGGCCGTAAGCATGGCGCAACGCCCAGCGATATTGTCGGCGCGATTGCCAACGAAGGCGGCATTACAAGCCGCGCCATCGGCCGCATTCAGCTCAACGAAAACTATAGCGTCATTGAACTGCCCGCCAACCTTTCCAAAGAAACACTGAACGCGCTCAAATTCATCCGCGTGCGCCAGCAATCGTTGAATCTGAAGCCTTACGACAATCCCCGGAAAAAAACCTAACGGATTTACCCGATCTTTACACTTTGCCGGTGCCGCTTCGCCTTTGCTTTCGTTATGATTCGGCAAAGCGTGCCGTCTTCGCGCTTCTTGAGCGTTGATTTTGTATTCATCGTGAAATCGGCGGTATGTCGTGAATGGTTCGTGAACAATGCTATGATATTTTTTATTGTGTCCGGTATTTAAGCATGCGCTCCTGGTTCTGGCGAATTTTTATCAGCTTCTGGATTGCCGTGGCCGTCATCGCCGCGTCGACGTTTGGGCTGGGGCGCTGGATGATTGAAGACCGCTTCATCGTTTCGCTTTACCCATACCTTTCCGAATACGCGCCCGGCTGGACGCGACTCTACGAAGAACAAGGCATTGATGCCGCCCAACAATACGCGCGCAAAATGGCGCAGGAGCATCGTATTTACGCAACGGTGCTTTCCTCCGACGGTGATGTTCTTTCCGCCGTGATGCATCAGAACCATATGCCGCCCATGCAAGGACGCGGCATGGGTATGGGCATGCGCCGCGGCGAAAGACTTGGCATGCGTCAGGCCAACTATGGAAATGTTGATGTGCGTCGCGCCACTTATGAATACACCAGCGCCGGCGGCGAACAATATTTATTCCGCTTCATGTTGCCCGCCGATGGCTTTCGCGCCTGGCAAAGCCGCACAGTACTCATACCGCTGACTTTACTGTTTACCGTTCTTGCGCTATCACTGGTCAGCTGGCTTTTGAGCCGCTCAATTACCAAACCGATTAGCCGTCTGCGCACGGCGGTAAAAGATTTGGAGGAAACCAGTTTTCAGAGCGGGCAGATCGCATATCTCGGCGAGCGCTGTGACGAAATCGGCATGCTGGCACGTGATTTTCAGCGCATGGGTGAACGCTTGCAGACGCAATTGACGACGCAACGCCGGCTTTTACGCGATGTTTCGCACGAATTACGTTCTCCGCTTGCCCGCCTGCGCATTGCGCTGGGATTGGCGGAAAAGCAATCTGGACATGAAACCATCGCGCCGCAAACCTGGGGACAACTGCAACGTGAATGTGATCGGCTTGACCAACTTATCGGCGAAATTCTAGCGCTGGCGCGCTTCGACAGCAGTGAAGAAATGCCCGAAACCATCCATCTCAACGCGCTGCTCCAAGACATCATTGATGAACACCGCAATCTTCGAATACAGTTTGAGGCATCCGAAGATATCGATATCGAAGGCTGGCCGCATTGGCTCGACAAAACCTTTTCCAACCTGCTGCGCAACGCCGAACGTTTCAACCCGCCTGACCGGCCGGTTGATATTTCTTTGTGGCGCGAGCAACAAACGGCGCGTATTCGCTTCCGCGACCATGGCTCCGGCTGCCCGCCGGAAGTGCTGAAAAAGCTTGGTGAACCGTTTTTCCGCGCGCCGGGGCAAACCACGCACGGTTATGGTCTTGGCCTTGCCATTGCCCGCCGAGCCATCGAGCGCCACGGCGGCGCCATCCGCTTCAATAACGCTGCCCCGCATGGCTTCGTCGTTGATATCGAACTTCCGTTGAATCATAAATCATGAGCGACACGCCCGTTTTATTGATCATTGACGACGATGTCGAGCTGGCCGAACTGCTCGCCAATTGGCTCAACCAAGAAGGGTTTCAGGCAAACTGCCTCCATGACGCGCAAGGCGCAATTGCTGCCTTACAACAACATGTGCCCGATGGCGTGGTGCTTGATGTGATGCTGCCCGACGGCAGCGGCCTCGAATTGTTGAAAACATTGCGGGGGAACCACCCAACCTTGCCGATATTGATGTTGTCCGCGCGCGGCGAACCGCTGGATCGCATTCTCGGTTTGGAGCTTGGTGCCGACGATTATCTTGCCAAACCCTGCGATCCGCGCGAATTGACGGCGCGCATTCGCGCCATTTTGCGCCGTGCCACAACGCCGGCCGGCATCAATGTACCCGACATGATGACCGTCGGCGATCTGGTCTTTTATCCTCAACGCGGCGACGTTGAAATCAATCAGAAAAAAATTACGTTGACACTGACGGAAAGCCGTTTTCTTGAAGCGTTGCTCAAACAACCGGGCGAGCCAGTCAATAAGGCCGAATTGACCAAATACGTATTGGGCCGCGCGCCCGAACCGTATGACCGCAACCTGGATGTCCACGCCAGCAATCTCCGCAAAAAGCTGGGCGTACACGCAAACGGCAGCGCAAGAATCGCCAGCATCCGTAGCCGCGGTTATTATTATGCGATGATTTGATTGATATTATTTTCTGTAGAAGCCAAGTCGCGCCAACAAGATTGTGCCGCGAATTGGTACACTTATTTCTTTAGCTGGCGATATACCGTTGAAACATAGGTTTTTGAGCAGGATGTTTTTCAATGAGTTCGTTCGCGCAAGTGGCAACCCGTTTCATTTCGTTTTACGCTACGCTTTCAAGCTTTTCCAGCAACCCCGCCATATCTTCCGGCAATGCCGCCTGCCATCGCATCAACGCTTTTGTGGCCGGGTGAACCAATCCCAATTGAAAAGCGTGCAGCGCCTGCCGGGGAAAAGCGCATAAAGCGCCGATTCGCGCATCGTCGTTCCGAAGCGGCGCCTTCCTTTTGCCGTACACCGAGTCGCCAACCAACGGATATCCGCTCGCGGCAAGGTGTACGCGAATCTGGTGGGTGCGTCCGGTATCAAGCTGGCAGCGCAACCAGGTAACCTCGCCAAAACGTTGCTCGACAAACACATGCGTGCGCGCCGGTTTTCCTCTGCTGACTATGGCCATTTTGACACGCTGGGTCGGATGCCGCCCGATCGGCGCTTCGATAACGGCGTCGCGTTGAAAATCGCCCCAAGCCAACGCCCGGTATTCACGTTTAACCGTACGCGCCGCCAGCTGTCGGACAAGATCAATATGCGCTTCCTCGCTGCGCGCCACCACCATCAATCCGCTGGTATCTTTGTCGAGGCGGTGGACAATGCCGGCGCGCGGCAAATGCGCCAGCGCCTTATCATGATAAAGCAGCGCGTTCATCAGCGTATCTTGCGGATTACCCGCGCCCGGGTGAACAGTGAGGCCAGCGGGTTTATTGATCACCAACAGCGATTTGTCCTCATACACGACATCAAGCGTAATGTCCTGCGGCAACGCTTCGCTTTCGATCTGCGGCAACGCGTTGACGCNNCGTGCTTTTGGCGGGAAATGCACGCCGTTAACCGTCACCGCCTCAGCGTCGATCCATTGCTTGAGCCGGTTCCGCGAAAACTGCGGCAACATTTGTGCAAGCGCCTGATCCAGACGCAAGCCAACGTACTCGTTGGGAACGATAAACTCTCGCGGAAATTCCCGGGAAAAACTCATGGTCGCCAATGTAAAGGTATAATAATGAGGTTCATAATATTTTCACTGCATAACCATGATGTTAAAAACATGCCTTTGTTCGGTCGCGATGCTGATTGCCTGTGTGCTGCTGACCAGTTGCAGTTCGCTGGAAGTCCGGGAAGAAACATCGGGGTGGTCTGCCGAACGAATCTATCAGGAAGCGCGCGGCGCCATGTCCGACGGCAATTATACGCGCGCGCTCAGCCTCTACGAAAGCCTTGAGGCGCGTTACCCCTATGGGCGCTATGCGCAGCAGGCGATTCTTGAGTCGGCGTATGCCAATTANNTCGCTTGAAAGAAACCAGTGCCGCCATTGCCGCGTGCGACCGCTTTATCCGCCTTTATCCCAATCATCCAAGCGTCGATTATGTTTACTACCTGAAAGGCCTTATATATTTCCGCGAAGATCAAGGCATTCTTGGCTATGTTTATGAGCAGGATCTGTCCGAGCGCGATCCACGCTCGCTGACGGAATCATTCGACGCATTCAAGGAGCTGGTTGATCGTTTCCCCGACAGCCGCTACGCCGAAGACAGCCGGTACCGCATGACTTATCTTGCCAACGCGTTGGGTATGCATGAAGTTCATGCCGCGCTCTATTACTTCAATCGTGGCGCTTACCTTGCCGCAATCAACCGCGCACAATCCTCACTCTTGAACCATCCGATGACGCCATCGAACGAAGAGGCCTTGGGTCTGATGATCGCCAGTTACGAAAAACTCGGCATGAACGACCTCGCCGACGACACGCGCCGCGTGATGACCGCCTCGTTCCCGGAAAGCCCCTGGCTTCAAAAAGACAGCCAAGAGAAGCCGTGGTGGTTATTCTGGAAATTTTGGTGAGAAAAGTGACCGGTAATCCTATACCCCATTAGCGATACATCCACAGCCATACTTTCTACGCCATTTGTAGAACGTCGCCAAACTAATTTTCCGTGCTTCCGGTACAATGCCGGGACTGTGACGCTTGTTTTCTGCCGCCTTGTATTCTGAGACTGTTTTTTATATGAGTGCAATCCAAAAAATATTAAGGGCTGACTTTAATAATCGCGTTCCCCAATGACTCATTTCTATCGACAAAATTTATTCCATGATTTAACAAATTCACCAGCAGCAAAATCATCTTCAAAAAATATAGCATTTTCGCCACCACATATAAACGATTGGAAACCAGAATAACCACCGAAAGAATTCTTAGAATTTACTGACCCACAAACAGCACTTTTACCTACAAAAACATCCTCCCACTTAGCAGAATCTGGGTCTTTTAGCCTATTTGACACATAGCCCTTACAGAGAATTATCATATTTTCATTCACGTTTTGATTTTTATGCTTAGCTTTTTCTTCTCGCGCTTTTAGTTCATTCTCTCGCTTTTGAATTTCTTCTTGTTTGCGTCGTTCTTCAGCGTCTCGCTTTTCTTCATTTGCTTTAATTTCAGCAGCACGTTGCTCCGGAGTTAATTTTGCAACTCTTTCTTTTTCCTCTTTCCATTTATAGTGGTCACTAACGCAAGAAAAGCATTGAAACAAAATAAAAATGATGACGCACGTAATCATCATGATTAGTAGTATCTGGCGACCAAGCTCATTTTCAACTGGGAAAGGCCCTGGACGTCCGCATTTTGGACAATTGACGGCTTTATCGCTGATCTTTGTTTCACAGTCAGGGCATTTAACAAGAGCCATAATATACTTTCATATATTTACACTGAATTGCGGCATACAGCTGCCTTCGACATAACAGAAGAAACTTGGCTTGTCATAAGAGTTTGTGAACTTCAGTAGAATATTACATCAAGTCTAAACGGATAATCGGTTTATTTGTTGGTCATTTTAAGTTTTGGAAGGTTTTACTTTTTCCTATCAAATAAGATGTTGTTTTTTATATGATAATCTTGAATCGGTTAGCAAAGATGGTCATATTTATGAAAACTTCAGTGTGTCTGTTGTTCTTTCTACATTTGACACAGTACATTAAATGGCTTTTTGTTTTTGCCCAGACGACTGACACAACCGTTTGACACGCGTGTCAAACATGTTGTTATAATGCGCACATGGTCGAAACCGAACGCGCAATTCTTCAAGCTGCCAAAGTTGTTTTTCTGAAAAAAGGCCTTGCCGGCGCCAGCATGAAAGACATCGCTGATGAAACAGGGATGAGCCGCACGCTTCTTCATTACTACTACCGAAAAAAAGAAACGCTTTTTCGCGCCATTTTACTCAACACCGTTAATGAAATTATTCCACGGATCGGCTCGATTATCGAAACCGACTTGCCTTTGCTGGTCAAAATTGAACGGGTCATCGACGTTTATCTTGACCTGCTCATCGACGATCCGCTGATACCACATTTCATGCTGATGGAGGTGCAACGCGATCCCCAGGCACTGGTCGCGCTGATTCGTTCGCACAGTACCAACTTTGGCTCGCTGCAGCGCATTCAACAACAGATTCACGACGAGATGAAAGTGGAGCTTTTGGGCAAAAGCCCGCTCGCCCATCTTTTTGTCAGCATGTATGGGCCGCTGCTTTTCCCGTTTCTGGCGCGCCCTGCGCTCAACGAAGTGTTTTTTGAAAACGATTCCACAGCTTTCCCGCAATTCATGCGTGAACAAAAAGCCATCGCGATGCAGATGTTGCGCGGATTATTCAAAGACTCTGCCCCGAAATTTATCGCCAACCCCGCATTGGGCCCAAAAGAGGAAAACAAACCTTCTTCTTTGAAAAAAACGCCATCGGTAAAAAAGCAACCTGTTATCGAAAAAACGGCTGTTTCGCTTACGGAGTGACACACCATGCTTACC
>DBDN01000068.1:39544-39740 GCA_002293615.1 Betaproteobacteria bacterium UBA931
GTTGTGAATCCGTCCTCGGGAGAAATTGTTTTTTCCACATATCGACGCCACAATACCGACATCGCTGCCGAGCTGAACACCGCATTCAATCATACGCGTGAAATTATCGGCAATAATGCACGTATCGCCCTTACCATCACCGGATCGGCAGGTATGGGGCTCGCCGAATCATACGACATTCCCTTCTTGCAGGAAG
>DBDN01000068.1:39817-39982 GCA_002293615.1 Betaproteobacteria bacterium UBA931
ATGAACGGCAGTTGCGCCGGCGGCACCGGCGCGTTCATCGATCAGGTGGCAACTTTATTAAATGTTGAAGTTTCCGAACTTGATGCGCTGGCGCAACAAGCGCAAACCTTGCATCCTATCGCTTCGCGTTGCGGCGTTTTTGCCAAAACCGACATCCAAAATCTG
>DBDN01000068.1:40130-101046 GCA_002293615.1 Betaproteobacteria bacterium UBA931
CGTCCCCGAAAACGCGGCGCTGATTCCGGCACTTGGCTGCGCCATTGCCAAAAACCACGCCCGGCTAACGCTGACGGTTGACGAACTGCTGGCACGCTTTGCCGACACTCGTGCAACAACTTCTGTGGCGGGTGGCGCCCATTTGCCCANNGCCCACGTTATTCAATGACGGAAAACATTACAGCGACTGGAAAAAAAGCAAAGAGCAGCACGCATTACCGCGCATCGACTTCTTGATGATGAAAGAAGACGCCTGCTATCTTGGCATTGACTCCGGTTCAACAACGACCAAGATCGTCGCGATTGACAACGATGAAAAAGTATTATTTACTTTTTACGATAAAAATGCCGGCAATCCGCTGGCTACCGTTGAAAAAGGGCTGATACGCTTTCAGGAAGCCGCCGTCACAACAGGGAAAACAAAACTGCGTATCGCGTCCGCTGCCGTCACCGGCTATGGCGAAGATTTGATTCGCGCCGCTTTCAACTTTGACAAAGGCTTGGTCGAAACCATCGCCCATTACCTTGCGGCACACAAGCTAAACCCCGAAGTCAGTTTTATCCTCGATATCGGCGGCCAGGACATGAAAGCCGCTTTTATCGAAAACGGCGCCATTGTCCGTCTCGATATTAACGAGGCGTGCTCATCCGGTTGCGGTTCGTTCATTGAAGGTTTCGCCAACTCGCTGGGACATACCGCCACCGATTTCGCCGCTTCCGCATGCCACGCAAAACACCCATGCGACCTGGGAACCCGCTGCACCGTATTCATGAACTCCAAGGTGAAACAATCATTGCGTGAAGGATCGACTTTAAGCGATATCGCTTCCGGCCTTGCCTATTCGGTAGTCAAGAACTGTTTATACAAAGTATTAAAACTGAAATCGCCCGAAGAGCTTGGTGCGCATATCGTCGTTCAGGGCGGCACCATGCGCAACCACGCCGTTGTCCGCGCGCTTGAGCAATTAACCGGGCGTGATGTGGCATTTGCCGACACGCCGGAACTGATGGGTGCTTATGGCGCGGCACTGCACGCGCTTCGCCATCACAAACAAGAGGCGATAGCGCCGCGTCCGTTAACGGACCTGACCAAATCGCTGACGCCGGATACCGAAGAAAGTGTTTGCCCCGGCTGCGAAAACCATTGCCATGTCCGAAAATACACTTTTGATAATCAAAATGTCTTTTATTCCGGCAACAAATGCGAAAAATTCTTCTCAAACCGAGGGGACGAGCTCAAGCCGGGAAAAAATATTTACCCGTTTAAATACAATCGCCTGGCGCGTAAAGTATTGCCCACAAAAAAAGCGCAGGAAGCAATTGCCGGAACGCGTGCCGCGAGCCTCAATATCGGTATTCCGCGGGCGTTGAATTATTACGAAAACCACCCGTTCTGGCGCACACTTTTTACCGAAGCCGGTATCAAAATCACCCTGTCCGAACGTTCGACGTTCGACCTTTATGAAAAAGGCGTCGGTACCGTGATGTCCGACAATATCTGTTTCCCGGCGAAACTTGTGCACGGGCATATTTTCGATTTGCTCGCCAAAAAAGTAGATCGCATTTTCATGCCGTTTGTCGTTTTCGAGCGCTTCGAGGATACCAAGACAGCGAAAAGTTTTAACTGCCCCATCGTTACCGGTTACTCGGACGTGATCCGCAGCGCGATCAATCCCGAACAAAAATATGGCGTGCCGCTCGATTCTCCATCAATTAACTTTAACGATGCCGTGTTGCTGGAAAAGGCGTGCCGCCAATATATGGTCGATACGCTCGGCGTACCCGCGACTATTTTTGCGCAAGCGTTCCAAAAAGCGCAAGATGCGCAAAAACAATACATCAAAGAACTTTCCGATAAAGCCCAAACGATCGCAAAAAATGCCGCGGACAACAAGCGTTTGCTGATCGTCCTGGCAGGACGCCCTTACCATACCGATCATCTGATCCAGCACAGTGTTGCCGAAATGATTTCTGATTTCGGCGTTGACGTCATCAATGAAGATATTGTCCGTTTCGAGGAACTGGAACATATTGAGGGGCGCGCGCACTCGACCAATCAGTGGGTTTATTCGAACCGGATTCTGAAAGCGGCGCACTGGACCGCGCAAGCACCAACGCATGTTCATTTTGTTCAACTCACTTCGTTCGGCTGTGGGCCGGACGCTTTCATGAACGACGAAATCGGCGATACGCTGCGCCGCTCCGGTAAAAGCCATACGCTTTTAAAAGTGGACGATATCAATAATCTCGGCTCGTTGCGTTTGCGTATTCGTTCGCTTGTGGAAAGCTTGGCATATCGTCGTCTCCCTACTTTGCACGAAGAGACGGAGCGCGTGAAAGAGCAGCCCGTTACTTTTGCCAAAAAAGCACCGCCGCCGTTGACGACCCCAGCTTTTACCCTCGAAGATCGGCGACGCACGATTCTGGCGCCATTTTTTTCCGAAGTGTATTCACCGCTGATTCCGTCCGCGCTCGGCCTAATGGGTTATAAAGTCGAGACGCTGCCGCCCGCCGACGAAAAATCAATTGATTACGGACTCAAATACGCAAACAATGAAGTATGTTATCCGGCAACATTGGTGGTCGGCGACATTATCCGCGCGCTGAAATCCGGCCGCTATCACCCAGACGATATCGCGATCGGCATTACCCAGACCGGCGGACAATGCCGCGCTTCCAGCTATCTTGGCCTGATCAAAAAAGCGATGATCAACGCCGGTTATGAAAACATCCCTGTCGTATCGGTCGGCACGACGATTGGCGCCGCATCCAACGATCAGCCCGGCTTTGAGTTGAATTTCAAAGGCAATATTCGTTTAATCACCATTGCCGTTCTTTTTGCCGACTGCATCGGCCAGATGTATCACGCCGCCGCGCCGCGCGAGCCGGAAAAAGGCAATGCCGCGCGTCTTCGTGATAATTACATGATGAAAGCCGCACGCTGCGTTAGCGAATGCGATACTGGCGGCCTTTATCAATTGTTGCACGAAGCCGTCAAAGATTTTAATGCAATTTCAGATGCGGCGAAGATCGTGCCCAAGATCGGTATCGTGGGCGAAATTTATGTGAAATATAACTCCATCGGCAACAAAAATATTATCGAATGGCTGATTGAGCAAGGCATTGAGCCTGTCGTCGCACCGCTGTCCAGCTTCTTTTTGCAGGAGTTACCGAACATGCGCGCCAACGTTGCGCAAAATTTAAAACATGCCGGGAAATTCCCATTTGTGGACAAGCTGATCTACGGCGCCGTTCGCTATTACCAGAAAAAGCTTGATCGCATCGCGTCAAAATTCCGTCACTACCTTCCGTTTCCCAACATTTATCACGAAGCCAGGCAAGCGCAACGGGTGATCAATCTGGCCGGACAATATGGCGAGGGATGGCTGATCCCGGCAGAGTTTATATCATTTGCCCAAAGCAATATTACCAATGCGGTAAGCTTGCAGCCATTCGGCTGCATCGCCAACCACGTTGTTGCCAAAGGTATTGAAAAACGTATCCGCGATCTTTATCCGCAAATGAATATGTTGTTCCTTGATTTGGACAGCGGCGCCAGCGAAGCCAATTTGTTCAACCGCCTGCATTTCATGGTCCAGAACGCGCGGGTGGATCTGAAGCGAATAAAAACCGGGGAAGCCGCATCCGCCGTTGCCTAAGCAACACTTAAAAAACTACCGGCAAAGTCTCATACCAGCCTGGCGATATGATCCATGCGCTCTCCGGGGAGCATGGCCACGGGCGGCACGTCGATAAGCGTATACCCCCCCGGCGCCATTCGCGTCACTGCGCGCGCGCACGATACCAGCACCTGTGCCGTCAACGCCGGATTATCAATGCGCATGTCGAAGCTCAAGCGCTGGTTTGACGCATACCCGGACGCGCCGATACGCTCTATCAGAACACCGTGAGAGTTATCGGCAACGGCGATAAGCTCTTCAGGCGTTTTTACTTCACGAACGTCCAAAGGATCGTTGCTGAAATAAGGATCGGACGCAAGTTTTTTCTTAATATCGGCAAAGGAGACGCCCCGCTCCGGCAAAACATACACCAAACGCGAATGCCTGCCGCCGCCTATGGGAATCGTGATGGAACAGGCGTCGGCAACACCGGCAACAGCACGGGCAGCGACAGAATGCCCCATGGAGCGGCCGCGACCAAAATTCGTGAATGTCGTACCGACGGGCGCCATCGCCTCGAAAAGGGCGCGCAATACCGAATCCGTACCTGGATCCCAGCCCGCCGCCGTAATACACGCGGCTCCCGCTGACCGGGCTGTTTTATCCAGTTGGGCAACCAACTCCGGTATTTCGGAATGAATATCAAAACTGTCCACAGTCCGAATGCCTTTACTGAGGTAATACTGAGCATCCTCAGGAACCTGGCGGGAAGGCCCGCAGATGATCACCACATCCGGCTTGCCCTTTGCTTTCTCAAGATTATCGAGTGAATCAAAATCCGGTATGCCTTGTAAGGCAAAAGGCCGTGTCCCTAACGAAGAAGCGCGGCGTATGACGCCCAGGCATTCAAAATCCGGTGCGCACAATAAGCTGTTGATAACGTTTTCTCCGATGTTGCCCAAACTATGTACGGCTGCTTTGATGGTTTTCATTCATTTTCCTTTAAGCTCTTATGTTGCGAATTATCGCCTTTCCATTGCCGCCTTTTTATCGAAGCTTTTCTTCCGCCCACGGGTAAACCGATTGCAAGGCCGCCGTCAATTCCGCCACGTTTGTTCCACCCGCCTGCGCCATATCCGGACGCCCGCCGCCTTTGCCGCCCAGCTGGCGGGCAAGATAATCGGCCAGCTCGCCGGCCTTGATTTTCTCGGTCAGGTTTTTGGTCACGCCGACGACCAGTTGNNTCTTTCCAGATGATCGCGCGCCTTGTCGAGCGCGCCGCGCAGCGTTGCGTTGTCCACATCTTCCAGCTCGGCAACAACGATCTGAATGTCTTTGAGCTTACGCGTCGTCTGTGCCTCTACCCTATCACGAGCCTCTACAGTGTCTGTTAGCAGATGTTCAACCTGCATCACCGCCGATTTTGTTTTCAATCGCGCGATTTCTTTTTCGTTGTGCCGCGCGGTCTCGACCAATTGGTTAACGCGTTCGCCGATTTCGTGCGGCGCTGTTTTCAGTTCACCGGCTACCCGCTTTAGTAATGCGTCTTGCGCTTTGATATACGCCATCACCCCTTCGCCGGTAACGGCCTCAACGCGGCGAATGCCGGAAGCGACTCCGCTTTCGGAGATAATTTTAAATAAGCCGATATCGCCGGTACGCAAAACGTGTGTGCCGCCACACAATTCGCACGACGGCCCAATGCCCAACACGCGCACAGTATCGCCATATTTTTCACCGAAAAGCGCCATCGCACCGAGCTTTTTAGCGTCGTCAAAAGACATCTGCCGCGCCTCGGTCACGATATTAGCCAGAATAATTCCATTGACGATACTTTCAACACGCTCGATTTCTTCGTCGCTCATCAGGTTGAAATGCGAAAAGTCAAAGCGCGTTCTCTCGGCATTGACCAGCGATCCTTTCTGCTGAACATGGTCGCCAAGCACTTCGCGCAGCGCCAAGTGCATCAAATGCGTTGCCGAATGGTTGCGCATAATCCGCGTGCGCATTGCGCCATCGACCTTCGCCTGCAATGCATCGCCGACACGCAACATGCCGCTCGTTACCCGCCCGATATGCCCAAACACTTCCGGCTGGATCTTTTGTGTATCGTCAACAGAAAAACCAAAACCATCTCCTTCGAGAACGCCTTGATCACCGACTTGCCCGCCGGACTCCGCATAAAACGGCGTACGATCAAGTACCACGATACCGCACTCGCCTTCCGGCAACTCTGTGACACTGGCGCCATCGCGATAAAGCGCAACAATATTGGCGCTTTGGGAAAGTGTTTCGTAGCCGTCAAACTGTGTTTTCGGGCCATGGTAGCTGATGCTTTCGCCCATCTTGAATTGGCTGGCCATGCGTGCACGTTCACGCTGCGCTGCCATCGCTTTGTCAAAACCTTCTTCATCCACTTTGATATTACGCTCGCGGCAAATATCGGAGGTTAAATCGAGCGGAAAGCCGAAGGTATCGTAAAGCGTAAATGCCGTATTGCCGTCAAGTGTTTCGTCCTTGTTTTCTTGAAGACGCTTTAATGCGTCTTCAAGAATTTTCATGCCGTTTTCGATCGTTTCGCCGAAACGCTGCTCTTCTACCTCAAGCACTTGCGCAACGCGCTGTTGTTCGCGGGCAAGCTCGGGATACGCCGCGCCCATTTCTTCGGCAAGCGCCGCGACCAGCGTATAAAAAAACGGTTTTTTCTGGCCGAGTTTATAGCCATGGCGCACGGCGCGACGAATAATGCGGCGCAACACATAGCCGCGCCCTTCGCTTCCGGGAATTACGCCGTCAACAATTAAAAACGCACAGGCGCGAATATGGTCGGCAATCACACGTAGCGACGGCAAATCCGTTTTTTTCTGATTGGTTGCCCGAGCCGCCGCCTTGATCAGGTTTTGAAATAAATCGATATCGTAGTTGGAATGCGCGCCTTGCAACACTGCCGCCAAACGCTCCAAGCCCATGCCGGTATCCACACAAGGCGCAGGCAACGGTATCAGATTGCCTTCGGCGTCGCGATTGAACTGCATGAACACCAGATTCCAGATTTCGATATAGCGGTCGCCGTTCTCATCGGGCGATCCGGGCGGCCCACCCGGTACATCTTCGCCATGATCGTAAAAAATTTCCGAACAAGGCCCGCAAGGGCCGACATCGGCCATCTGCCAGAAGTTATCGCTGGCGTATTTCGCGCCTTTGTTATCGCCGATACGTACCAATCGCTCTTTGGGCAGCTTGATTTCGTTCGCCCAAATATCGTATGCCTCATCATCGTCGATATACACCGTCGCCCATAATTTTTCCGGCGGAAGCCCATATACTTTCGTCAAAAGCCCCCAAGCGTAATGAATCGCGTCGCGTTTAAAGTAATCGCCAAAGCTGAAATTGCCGAGCATTTCAAAAAAGGTATGGTGGCGCGCGGTGTAGCCGACATTTTCCAGATCGTTATGTTTCCCGCCGGCACGAACACAGCGCTGCGCGCTTACCGCGCGCTTGTACGGGCGCTCTTCCAGGCCGAGAAAAACATTCTTGAACGGCACCATGCCCGCGTTGGTAAAAAGCAGGGTGGGATCGTTACCGGGAATCAGCGAAGAACTCGCAACTGCGGTATGCCCTTTTTCAACAAAAAAATCGATAAACCGCTGACGGATTTCAGAAACGTTCATGTTGCCTCGCATTTATGACAATAAATGAGCTTAGGAAAGCGTGCATTCTAGCCGCTTGCCTGTCGCGAAGCCAGTATCGGATCAGTATTTGTTTAAGGGTTGACAATCACCTGTGCGTCGCCTACAACCAGGCGCCCGATCTCTTTCGCGTCGGCAAATCCCTGCCGATGAAATTGTCGCAGCACCTCGTCCGCCGCTTCTGGCGTACACGCGACAAGCAACCCGCCGCTGGTTTGCGGATCGGTAAGGATGGCCTGCTGCCATGCTTCGATCCGATTTAACGCCACTTCCCGGCCATAAGCGTCCCAGTTACGGCCGGAAGCGCCGGTTTTGACGCCGCTCTTCGCAAACATGCGCGCTTGTTCGACCACAGGCACATCCGCAAACGAGATTTCCGCCCGGCAGCCCGAACCACGGCAAATTTCCAGAAGGTGCCCTAAAAGACCAAAGCCGGTCACATCGGTCAACGCGTGAACGTCGTCGTGCTCGGCCAACAGGCTGCCTACGCGATTGAGCTGCGTGGTCAGCCGCAGCATCGTTTCATAGCCTGCCGCGTCAAGCGTTCCTTTCTTCAGCGCCGCGCTCAGAATGCCGATACCCAGCGGCTTGCCAAGGATCAGCACGTCGCCCGGCCGGCCGGCGGTGTTACGCCGCACCCGGTCCGGATGCACAACACCCAACGCCACCAACCCGTAAATCGGCTCAACCGTGTCAATGGAATGGCCGCCGGCCACGGGAATACCCGCTTCGCGACAGATACTGCCGCCGCCTTCCAGAATGCGACCGATGACAGAAAGCGGCAGCTTATCAAGCGGCATACCGACAATCGCCAGCGCCAGAATCGGCGTGCCGCCCATCGCATAAACATCCGAAATGGCATTGGTCGCCGCAATGCGGCCAAAATCGTAAGGATCGTCGACAATCGGCATGAAAAAATCCGTGGTCGCGATAATGGCCTGCGCGTCGTTCAGGCGATAGACTGCCGCGTCATCGCTCGATTCCAGGCCGACCAACAGCTCTTTCGGAATCACGCCCGGCGCCATTTGTCCGAGCATTTCCTGCAAAACCCCCGGCGCGATTTTGCATCCGCAACCGCCGCCGTGTGAGAATTGCGTTAATCTGATAAATTCCTGATCTGACATTTTTACCCCTGCTTTCCATGCCCGCCCGGACAAACGATTTTCGCTGTACGCTATCACAATGCGATGATTTTGACGAGATCATCGACGTGCGCTCGCCGTCCGAGTTTATTCACGACCACATTCCGGGCGCGTTGAATTTTCCCGTCCTCAATGACCGGGAGCGCCATGAAATCGGTTTGCTGTACGCCGAATCGCCGTTTGAAGCGCGCAAAATCGGCGCGGCAATCGTCGCGCGCAATATCGCGCAAACCATCGAGCGACATCTTTATGACCGCCCCAAAAACTGGCGGCCTTTGGTTTATTGCTGGCGCGGCGGCATGCGCAGTCAAAGTACGGTGATTTGGTTGCGCCTGATCGGCTGGCATGCCGGGCAGCTTGTCGGCGGCTATAAAACATGGCGTCGTCACGTCCTCGCCGAGTTGGCGGCGATGCCTGCGCGTTTTCGTTTTCGTGTGATTTGCGGCGCGACCGGCAGCGCCAAAACGCGATTGCTTCACGCGCTCGCCGGACATGGCGAGCAAGTGCTTGACCTTGAGGCGCTTGCCGCCCATAAAGGCTCGGTGCTTGGCGAACTGCCCAATGAAGAGCAACCCTCGCAAAAATGGTTCGACACACTGGTTTATGAAAAACTCCTATCGTTTGATCCTGCGCGCGCTGTCTATGTCGAAGCGGAAAGCAAAAAAATCGGACGCTGTACCGTTCCTGCGGAATTGATCAATATCATGCACCAATCCGAGTGTATTGAAATCAATACCTCGCTCGATGCCCGTCTTGATTATTTGCTCAAAGATTATGCGTATCTCGGCGATGACCACGAAAATCTCTGCCGGCACCTTTCCCGACTAAAAGGTTATATCGACAATGTCACGCTTGAACACTGGCAAACGCTGGCATACGCCAATGAATTGCGTGCACTGTTTTCCGAACTGATCATCAAACACTATGATCCGCTTTACGCCCGCTCACAACATAAACATTTTGCCGCGCTGAAAAACGCGACACGGATTAGCGTCGACGATCTTTCCCATGAGACATTGCATGAACAAGCACAGTTGCTCGTTCATAAAAAATAATCGCACGGTTCCCGCATCGCCAATAAGAGCCGATATCAAAACCGCCCGTTACCGGACTAATCTGACCCTGGCCGCTGGCAGAACCACGGAAAACGCGCTGCCTTTGCCAATCTGGCTGTTGACGGTCAATTCGCCGTCGTGGTGCAGCAATACGTGCTTGACAATCGCCAACCCCAACCCGGTGCCGCCGGAAGCCCGTGAACGCCCCCGATCAACACGATAAAAGCGTTCGGTCAACCGTGGCAGGTGCTCGGCGGCAATACCGATGCCGGTATCGCACACGGTAAAAATACCGCGTCCCTTACTGTCGATCACCCAGGAAAGCTCAATCTTTCCGCCTTCGGGGGTATAACGCACGGCGTTGGTCAACAAGTTGGTGAAAGCGCTGGCCAATTCGTCATGTACGCCATGGACCAGCGTTTCTTCTTTCGGCAAAGTCAGCGTCACGATGTGCTTGCCTTGTGAAAGCGCTTGTGTCTGCTGCTGCAAGGATTGCAGCCATGGCGTCGTCGCAAACCATTCTTCTTCTTTGTTGCGCGTGCCGGACTCCAGATCCGACAATGTCAGAAGGTCATCGACCAATCTCTGCATGCCGCTTGCCTGAGTTTGCATCAAATCAAAATAGTGCGCCCGCGACGACTCCGACATGCTTGACATTGGTGTTTCCTGCAGTGTTTCAAGAAAACCGACAATCACCGTCAATGGTGTTTTCAGTTCATGCGACACGCTGGCAGTAAATTCCCGTCGTAACCGCGCCGCCGCTTCATATTGCGTCACGTCACGTACCAGAAGCAAACGCCCGCCTTGGCCAAACGGCGCCTGTTGCAGCGCCAATACCTTTCCTGCGTCGGAAGCCGCAGGAATGACCAACGCGCGCTGCTGCAGCTCTTGTTGTTGCGTTTGGACAGCTTCATCATCGGGCGACGCAACGTCGGCATCTTCACCGTCGGTAAGAAAACGCAAAAACTCCGGCATCCGCACCAGATTGCCGAGCGATTGCCCGCGATCTTTGCCGAGGTCAAGCACCAACCATTGTTGAGCACGAACATTCGCCCATTCGATACGGCAGTGCTTATCCAGCACGATAACACCATCCGGCAACGCTTCCGCCATTCGATAGAACTGTTCAATCGTCCGCCTCTGCATTGTTTGAAACGCCACGCGTTGCCGCTCCCGGCGCGATAGCGCCGCCAGGGTATCGCCCCAGACGCCAATTCCCTCAGGAGGCGGCACGTAATGTTCCTGCGAACTCGTCGTCCAGCGTTGCAGGCGATATAAATGTACAAGATGAAAAGCTGTTATTCCGGCAAAACCCAGCGCCAGTATGATCAACGCCGCCCAAGCACTGCCAAGCCCGGCCACGATCAGCGCCAAAACAATAATGAGCGACGGCAATATCCAGCCGCGGTTACGGAGCGGCGACATCATTCCCTTTTTCAGGATTCCAACGATAGCCGCTGCCGCGCACAGTTTCAAGCATGGCATCCAGGCGATAAACCTCCAGCGCCTGACGCAAACGGCGCACCAACACATCGACGGTGCGCTCCTCAATATCGGCATCGTTGCCCCATATCGTATCGAGCAACTGCGTCCGCGTGAAAACGCGCTCGGGACGCGCCATAAGAAAATGCAACAGACGAAACTCCAATGGCCCCAGCGTCAACGGTTTTCCGTCGCAATGCACACGGTGCGATACCGGATCAAGCGTCAGCAACCCTGCCCGCAGCGGAACGTCGGAGGCATCCGGTACCTGGCGGCGCAATATTGCCTTAATCCGCGCTTTTAATTCGCGCGGCGAAAACGGCTTGGTGACGTAATCGTCGGCCCAGGTTTCCAGCCCGGCAATTTTATCCGCTTCCTCGGCGCGCGCCGTCACCATAATGATCGGCAACGCCTTGGTGCGCGTCTGCTGGCGCAAACGCTTTGCCAACGCCAGCCCGGATTGCCCCGGCAACATCCAGTCCAAAAGCAACAGATTGGGCAATGTTTCTTCGATCATCTGCCATGCTGTTTCGGCGCTTCCTGCTTCGCGAACGATATAACGTTCGGATTCGAGCGTTACCCGCAACAGCTCAACAATGGCGGGTTCGTCCTCGACGATTAAGATTGTTGTCATTCGTGTTGTCATTTCCGCTCCGCGATTTCCGCCCTGATTTCTTCAAGCGACGCATGCCGCACATCTTTCCCCATGACTACTTGTACAATCGCCTCGGCGATATTTTTGGCATGATCACCGATGCGCTCGATGGACTTTGCGACAAACATCACTTCGAGGGCGCTGCTGATCGTGCGCGGATCCTCCATCATGAAGCCGACCAGTTGCCGCGTGATCACATCAAACGCCACGTCGATTCTGTCGTCGGCGTCGTAAACGGCAACCGCCTCATCGACATCAAGCCGCGCAAATGCGTTAAGCGCCCGGTGCAAGATAGCTTGTGCCAGTTCGCCCGCATGGATTGCGTCGAAGTACTGTATTCGGGTAAGACGCTCGTTTCCCTGTAACCGCGCCGCCTTGCGGGCAATTTTTTTTGCTTCGTCGCCAATCCGTTCAAGATCGTTTACCACTTTACTGATGGTCAGGACCATACGAAGATCCACTGCCGCCGGCTGTCGCTTGGCAATGATCTGCGCGCACTGGTGATCAATGTCAATCTGCATCTGATTGATCTCCTTTTCATGCCGCTTGATCGTGTCGAGCAGTTCCGGATTCTCGTCCTCGGACAACGCCGCTATGGCGCGTACCAGTTGCGCTTCGACCCGACCGCCCATGGCCAGCACGCCGCTGCGAACCGCTTCCATTTCAATGTCGAATTGTTTGGACATATGTTGTTGTGTCGTCATGGCTTTTCCTTTTGCCCTGCTTCGCATATCAACCAAAACGGCCGGTGATGTAATCTTCCGTTTCTTTTTTGGCTGGTTTGAAAAAGATGATGTCGGTTTTATTGTATTCGACCAATTCGCCCAAGTACATGTATGCCGTGTAATCTGATACCCGCGCCGCCTGCTGCATGTTGTGCGTCACGATCACAATGGTAAATTCTCCCCGCAGCTCCGAAATCAGCTCCTCAATGTGCAGCGTCGAAATCGGATCAAGTGCCGAAGTCGGCTCGTCAAGCAACAATATCCGCGGCCGCACCGCAATACCGCGGGCAATACATAACCGCTGCTGCTGGCCACCCGACAAGCTGGTACCGTCCTGTTTCAATTTATCTTTCACTTCGTCCCATAGCGCCGCTTTCCTGAGCGCCCATTCGACACGCGCTTCCATTTCGCTGCGCGGCAAATGTTCATGCAAACGCACACCGTATGCAATATTGTCGTAAATCGACATAGGAAACGGTGTTGGTTTCTGAAACACCATACCGACCCGTTTGCGCAAATCATTAAGATCAACATCCTTGCCCAGGATATCCTCGCCGTCGATAGACAAGTGCCCCTCGGCCCGTTGCCCGGGGTAAAGCGAATACATTCGGTTGATCGTACGCAACAACGTCGATTTACCGCATCCCGACGGGCCGATGAACGCTGTTACCACGCCTTGGTAAATATCGAGATGGATATTTTTAAGCGCATGAAATCCGCCGTAATAAAAGGCGAAGTCCCGAAAGCAAATTTGCGCGGTTAATGCTGTCTCTTGTTTTTGCATTTCTGTAAATGACAATTCGTCAAATGGTTTTACGTCTAAAAAGTACACGAGCCATAATATTAAGCGCCAACACCATAATCACGATCAGGAAAACACCAGCCCAAGCCAAGCGACTCCAATCTTCAAACGGGCTCATCGCAAACTTGAAAATCACCACCGGCAGACTCGCCATCGGCTTGTCGAGATCGGTATTCCAGTATTGATTCGACAGCGCGGTAAACAACAACGGCGCCGTTTCGCCGGCAATACGGGCAACGGCCAATAAAATACCCGTGATGACCCCCGCCAACGATGCGCGCAACGTGACATGCAAAATCATATGCCAGCGCGGCGCGCCCAACGCAAATGCCGCTTCACGCAGGCTTGTCGGCACCAATCGCAGCATATTCTCGGTAGTGCGCACAACGACAGGAATTACGATCAACGCCAGCGCCAAAACGCCCGCCCAGCCGGAAAAATGCCCCCGATACGCAACGTAAACAGCGTAAATGAACAGGCCGATGATGATTGACGGCGCCGACAACAACACATCGTTCATGAAACGAATTAATTCGCCCAACCAGCCCTGTTGCGCAAACTCGGCAAGATAAATACCGGAAAAAATTCCAATGGGCGTCCCAATCAATGTCGCCAACCCGACCATCAGCAAACTGCCAACAATGGCATTGGCCAGCCCTCCCTCGACGCCCGGCGGCGGCGTCATTTGCGTGAAAAGGCTTAACGACAATCCTGACACACCGAGACTGAACGTTGTCCATAAGATCCACAACAGCCAGAACAACCCGAACGCCATCGCCAGCAGCGACAGCCCTGTCGCCGCATAGTTCAACCAGCGGCGACGCCACGCCAACCAGGAAAACACCACAGGTCTCATGTCCGTGTTCCCCCCGATTTGGCGAGCTGCATCAGCAACAATTTCGACAGGCTTAGTACGATGAACGTGATCAGAAAAAGAATCAGCCCCAATTCAATTAACGCCGACGTATACAATTCGCTCGACGCTTCGGTAAATTCGTTGGCCAGCGCCGAAGCAATACTATTGCCGGGCAAAAGAAGCGAGAATCCCTGGAACGAATTAATGTTGCCGATCAGGAACGTGACCGCCATTGTTTCGCCCAATGCACGCCCCAACCCCAGCATGATGCCGCCGACAACACCAACCCGCGTATACGGCAGCACAATATTCCATACTACTTCCCAACGGGTCGACCCCAGCGCATATGACGACTCTTTCAAAATTGCCGGTGTGATTTCAAACACATCGCGCATCACCGAGGCAATGAACGGAATGATCATGATCGCCAGCACGATACCCGCCGATAGAATGCCGATACCGATCGGGGGCCCTGAGAACAGCGCACCAATCACCGGGAGCGTGCCCAGCGTTTTTGTGAGCATCGGCTGAAAGTACTCGGAAAAAATCGGCACAAACACCAGCAATCCCCACATGCCGTAGACAATGCTGGGAATACCGGCCAATAATTCGACTGCGATTCCCAAGGGTTTCTTAAGCCATCCCGGCGCCAGTTCGGTCAAGAAAAAAGCAATGCCAAAGCTCACCGGAATCGCAATGATCAATGCTATCGCCGAGGTAACCAATGTACCGTAAATCGGAATCAACGCACCGAAACGCTCCATCGGCGGATTCCATTCGGCATGCCATAAAAATGGCGCGCCAAAATGCCGGATGGCGGGCAAAGCGCCCCAGAGCAACGATACGATAATGCCGGAAAGCAGCAATAACGTCAGTAATGCAAACCCTTGCGTTACCCGATAAAACAGCATATCCCCCCATGCCGAGCGTACCCGTGGCCGGGTCAGCAATGATGATGAGGCAATCGACATATCCGAGGGCATCTTTTTAAATTTTTCGCCGCATAAATGTTATTTACTGTACCAGAGAACCGGCAGCCGACACGCGGCGTGCGTGTTATCGCACACCGCGCATAAAATTCTGACACAACCTTTCTGCGACATGCCTGCCTTAGCGAACCGCCTTGGCGGAAGCATCCTTGATCTGCGCCCACGAAGCTTCGATGGCTTGGGTCAGCGGTTCCGGCAACGGCACATAATCCAACTCGCTCGCCATTTTGCCGCCTTCCCGATATGCCCAGGCAAAATAATTCAATACCTCTTTCGCCAATTCCGGTTTATCCTGTATTTTGTGCATCAAGATAAACGTTGCACCTGAAATCGGCCACGTTTTCTCGCCTGCTTGCTCAGTCAGAATCTCATAAAACGAAGCAGGATCCCAGGTTGCTCCCGCAGCCGATGCCTTGAAAGCTTCTTCGGTCTNNCAACAAACTGTCCCGCCGCATTTTGCAAAAGTACATACGCCATTTTGCTCTGCTTGGCATAAGCGTATTCAACATAGCCAATCGAATTGTCCACCCGCTGGACAAATGCCGAAACACCTTCATTACCTTTGCCGCCAAGTCCGGTCGGCCATTGTACCGCTGTCCCCTCACCGACTTTTTCCTTCCATTCGGCACTGATCTTCGATAAGTAGTTGGTAAAAATAAACGATGTGCCCGAACCGTCCGAGCGACGCACCACCGCGATTGCCGCCGACGGCAGCTTTACCCCGGGGTTTAATGCCGTGATCGCCGGAGCATCCCAATGTGTGATTTTGCCGAGGTAAATGTCGGCCAACACCGAACCGTTCAAACGCAACTGCCCGCCTTCGATGCCTTTGATATTGACTACCGGCACTACACCACCGATGGCGGTCGGAAACTGCAGCAATCCGTTCTTTGCTAATTCGTCCGGCTTCATCGGCGCATCCGATGCGCCAAAATCAACTGTCCTTGCCTGAATCTGTTTGATTCCACCGCCCGAACCAATTGATTGATAATTGATCTTGTGGCCTGTAGCTTTGTTGTAAGCATCAGCCCACTTTGCATACAGTGGCGCCGGGAACGATGCTCCCGCTCCGGTTATTTCAACGGCCTGAGCCGTCGTTGCCAACAAAAAAACTCCTGCCGCCCCTGCCAATAATTGCTGCCATTTGTTTAACATAACTCTCTCCTTCGTTAAAAACCGCTGCCACTTTAACGAGGAATTTTTACCGTTTTATTACAACAAAGACACCGCTTTTTGATGTTCGTAAAATGGCATTTCGGAACACTCAATAAAACGAGAGCATTAGTTTACATTCTGGGGGTAACTCACTCATGGCGTTTTTTACCCCCAAAGTTCTTGGGTGTAAATGGATTTCCTTGGATGTTACCGGACAGGAAAATTCAATTTCCCCTATGAAAAAAGCCGCCCAATAGACTTTATTGGACGGCTTTAGATTTCGTAGTGGCGGAGCGGACGGGACTCGAACCCGCGACCCCCGGCGTGACAGGCCGGTATTCTAACCAACTGAACTACCGCTCCAAATTCTCAAAAACTCTTCGACGTATGTACAAAGCTCTGGTGGGTGCTGAGAGGATCGAACTCCCGACATTCGCCTTGTAAGGGCGACGCTCTACCAGCTGAGCTAAGCACCCTATTGTGCATTCGTCGCAATCTTTTTCGTTTGATCGAACCTACTTTGTACATCCTGATCAACGAAAGCGCGCTATTTTACAGCGTCTTTTAAAACTTTGCCAGCCCTAAAGCGAGGAACTTTTGCCGCTTCGATTTCGATGGCTTCTTTGGTACGTGGGTTAAATCCCGAACGCGCTTTGCGCTCGCTCACATAGAAAGCGCCAAAGCCGACTAACGTGACAGTATCGCCTTTTTTCAAGGCATCGGTAACTGCGTCCATTGCTGCATCCAGAGCGCGCTCCGCAGCCGCTTTAGACAAATCCGCCTGCTTAGCAATAGCTTCTACCAGTTCAGATTTTTTCATAAACAATCCTTTCGTCAGAAACGTTCAAAAAATAACTACAAGCAAATACTTTGTTCAAAATAACCCTATTCGTGACTTCTTCAAAGGTGCTCATTATCGCTCAAGGTCGCCGTCAGTAAACCCCTTTTTCCGCTTTTTTTTGGAGAAGCTCAATGTTTCCGTAACACCGCCGTACCCGTCACTCTTTTACGACTCGCCCCCGGCTTGGGCGCTTCTGCTTTTTCGGAGGGTGAACCTTCTGTTTCCGGCAGCGACGTCGGCATGCGCTCCAGCGCCGCATCAAGAACCTGGTCAATCCAGCGCACCGGACGAATTTCAATGCGCGATTTAATCTCATCGGGAACCTCGACGAGATCCTTCATATTTTCCTCCGGTATCAAGACCGTTTTGATCCCGCCACGCCCGGCTGCCAATAATTTTTCTTTTAAGCCGCCAATCGGCAACACTTCGCCGCGCAATGTGATTTCGCCGGTCATTGCCACATCGCAGCGCACCGGAATGCCCGTCAACACAGAAACCAGTGCGGTACAAATCGCCGAACCCGCGGAAGGCCCGTCCTTCGGCGTCGCGCCTTCAGGCAAGTGAATATGCAAATCAGTCTTGTGATAAAAATCAGGATCAATGCCAAGATTGCGACTACGCGCGCGCACAACGGAAATCGCAGCTTGAATCGATTCCTGCATCACTTCGCCGAGTTTGCCGGTCGTTGTCGTTTTGCCTTTTCCTGGCACGCTCACCGCTTCAATCGTTAATAAGTCGCCGCCAACCTCCGTCCACGCCAATCCGGTTACCTGCCCGATCTGGCTGGTTTTCTCGGCCATGCCGTAGGTAAAGCGGCGAACACTCAGATATTTTTCCAGCGCGTTTTCATCAACGATAACGTTATTTTTCCCGTTGCCGTCGAGTTGCAAATCTTTCACAACTTTCCGGCAGATTTTGCCAATCTCACGTTCGAGCGAGCGTACGCCGGCCTCTCGTGTGTAATAACGCACAATATCGCGCACGGCTTCATCGGTAATCACCAATTCATCCGGTTTCACGCCATTGGCTTCACGTTGTTTTTTCAGCAAATACTGTTTGGCGATGGCAATTTTTTCATCCTCGGTATAACCGGAAAGACGAATGACTTCCATGCGGTCTAACAGCGCCGGTGGAATATCCAGCGTGTTGGCCGTCGCCACAAACATGACGTCCGATAAATCGTACTCCACTTCGACGTAGTGATCGGTAAACGTGCCGTTTTGTTCCGGATCAAGCACTTCAAGCAGCGCCGACGAAGGATCGCCGCGAAAATCCATGCCCATTTTATCGACCTCATCGAGCAAGAAAAGCGGATTTTTCACGCCGACTTTCGTCATGTTCTGCAAAATCTTGCCCGGCATCGAACCGATATACGTACGACGATGCCCGCGAATCTCCGCTTCATCGCGCACGCCGCCCAGACTCATACGCACAAATTTACGGCCGGTCGCTTTGGCAATCGATTGTCCCAACGAGGTTTTACCGACGCCTGGCGGGCCGACCAGGCAAAGAATCGGGCCGCGCAAACGATCCACACGCTGTTGCACCGCAAGATATTCAATGATGCGTTCTTTAACTTTCTCAAGGCCATAATGATCTTCATCAAGAATGCCAATCGCTTTTTTCAGGCTTTTGCTGATTTTGCTTTTCTCGCGCCACGGCAAGCCAACCAGCGTATCGATATAATTGCGCACCACGGTTGCTTCCGCCGACATCGGCGACATCATACGCAGCTTTTTCAATTCAGCATCCGCTTTTTTCTTTGCCTCCTTGCTCATATGCGCCGAATCAATACGCTTGGCAAGTTCATCAAGATCCGCCGACTCATCGTTTTCGCCCAACTCTTTCTGAATCGCTTTTACCTGCTCGTTCAGATAATAATCGCGCTGACTTTTTTCCATTTGCCGTTTGACGCGACCGCGAATGCGTTTTTCCACCTGAAGAATATCAATCTCCGTCTCAAACAAGCCGAGCAAATGCTCAAGACGCGCCAAGACCTTGTCCATTTCCAGGATTTCCTGCTTTTGCTCGACCTTCAGCGGCAAATGCGCCGCAATCGCATCCGACAAACGGCTGCCGTCTTCGATGCCGCTCATCGAGGCCATCAGTTCAGGGGGGATCTTTTTATTGAGTTTGATATATTGGTCAAATTGCTCGAGAAGCGTACGCCGCATTGCCTCGACTTCGCTGGCGTCGCCGCCCTCTTCATCGACGATGGCGTACGACGCATCAAGATAACCATCGTGCTCATATACTTGTAATACTTTGGCGCGCTGCTTTCCTTCGACCAGCACTTTTACCGTACCGTCGGGAAGTTTCAGCATCTGCAATACTGAAGCAATCGTGCCTGTAGCATAAAGGTCGTCGCCGCCGGGATCGTCCTTGCCTGCATCTTTTTGCGCCACCAACAATACCGGCTGATTGTGCTCCATCGCCGTATCCAAGGCTTTAATCGATTTGGCACGGCCGACAAAAAGCGGGATCACCATGTATGGAAACACCACCACATCGCGCAAAGGCAAAAGCGGCATCTGCTCCGGCAGTGCTTGCTGATTCATGCCGTTTTCATTGGAAAGGGTTTCGGTTGCCATATTGTTCCGTCAGATAAAAATTAAAATCAGAGAATATGTTGGGATAAAAAAGGCATTATCAACCCTTCAGGCAGACTGTTTGCCAATAACGGCAAGGGGAAACGTTAATGATTGTTTCCGCTTAAGCTCTTCGGTGCTGCTCGGTATCCGCGTACACCAGAATCGGCTTTCCGGTCTTGCCGACCGCCGCCTCATCAACCACCACACGGGAAAGCCCGCTTAGCGTCGGCAACTCGTACATGGTATCCAGCAAGATCTGCTCCAGAATTGAGCGCAAACCACGTGCGCCGGTTTTTCGCTCCAGAGCGCGCTTTGCCATCGCTTTCAACGCTGCGCTGCGCACTTCCAATTCAACGCCTTCCATACGGAACAGTTTTTGATATTGTTTGATCAGCGCGTTTTTGGGCTCGGTGAGGATCTGGACCAAACCGGCTTCATCGAGTTGATCAAGCGTGGCAATCACGGGCAGACGCCCAGCAAATTCAGGAATCAGCCCGTAACGAATCAGATCTTCCGGTTCGACATTATGCAATAACTGCATGCCCACCTCGCTTTGCGCGGTGGCAATTTCCGCACCGAAACCAATGCCGGCTTTGACCGTCCGCTGCTGCACAATTTTTTCCAATCCATCGAATGCGCCGCCGCAGATGAAAAGAATATTACTGGTATCGACGGCCACCAATTCCTGATTCGGATGCTTTCTGCCACCTTGCGGCGGCACCGATGCAATCGTGCCCTCAATCAATTTCAGCAATGCCTGCTGCACGCCTTCGCCGGAAACATCGCGGGTAATCGACGGGTTCTCGCTTTTTCGCGAAATCTTATCGATTTCATCAATGTAAATAATGCCGCGCTGTGCTTTCTCGACATCATAATCACACTTCTGCAGCAGCTTATGAATGACATTTTCAACGTCTTCACCAACATAACCTGCCTCGGTAAGTGTGGTGGCGTCCGCCATGACGAACGGCACATCGAGCACCCGCGCCAATGTCTGCGCCAGCAATGTTTTGCCGGAACCTGTCGGCCCGATCAAAAGAATGTTGGATTTGGAAAGTTCAACATCATCATCGGCGTCATTTTGCGATTGCAAACGTTTATAGTGGTTGTACACCGCTACCGACAAATGCTTTTTGGCATTTTCCTGCCCGATAACATAATGATCGAGCGTTTCGCGAATCTCTTTGGGGGTCAAAAGCCGCGACGGATTACCATCGTTTTTTTCGGCATTCTGTTCTTCTTCAATCAGAATGTCGTTGGACATGCGAATGCAGGCATCGCAAATATATACTTTGCGCCCGCCGTATTCGCCGGAGATCAACCGGTGCCCTTCCTGATTATTGCCGCAAAAAGAACAGTGCGGCTGCGAATCGTTTTTCTTTTGCTCGGTCATTGTCTGACTTTCTTAAGCATTAAGCGTCGGTGTATCACTTTAACGGAGTCAGTCCCGTTTCGACAAGACTTTATCGACCAAACCGTATTCGCGAGCGTCTTCAGCAGTCAGAAAATTGTCGCGATCCGTATCGCGCGTAATTTCTTCCAGCGATTTACCGGTATGCTGCGCCATAAGCTGGTTCATCCGGGCTTTCTGCGCAAGAATATACTTGGCATGGATTTCAATATCCGACGCTTGCCCGTGAAAACCGCCGAGCGGCTGATGGATCATTACCGTTGCGTTAGGTAAGGCGAAACGTTTACCCGGCGCGCCGGAAGCCAACAAGAATGCGCCCATCGACGCCGCCATGCCCGTGCATAATGTCGAAACATCCGGTTTGATAAACTGCATCGTATCGTAGATCGCCATGCCCGCCGTCACCGAACCGCCCGGAGAGTTGATGTACAAATGAATGTCTTTTTCCGGATTTTCGGATTCCAGAAACAGCATCTGCGCCACAATCAGGTTGGCCGTATTTTCCTCAACCGGCCCCACCAAAAAGATAATCCGGTCTTTTAAGAGCCGCGAATAAATATCGTAAGCGCGTTCACCGCGACCGCTTTGCTCCACCACCATCGGCACCAAGCCGAGATTGCGCACATCGTTCATCATTGTTCCTTTAAGCGCTGGGCTTGTTTTCCGCTTTTTCCTCTTTGACGAAAGTCAGAGCAGGATCCATCACTGCTTCCATCGTCATCGGTTTTTCTTCAATCGTTGCCATCGACTGCGCCCATACGACAAGATTGCGTTCTGTTGCCAACGCTTCATAATTCGCCAGCCGTTCCGGTTTTTCAAAATGCCAACGAATCACTGCCTCTGAATCTTCGTACGTCTGCGCCACCTCCGAAACCAGCGCGTGCACCTGCTCTTTTTGCGCCTGCAACCGATTGGCGCGCACTGCCTCGCGTACTGCCAATGTCAATTTCACGCTGTCCTCCGCTTGGCTGCGGAATGCCTCCGGCGGAAAACAAATATCATTTTCGCTCATGCCCTGGCGCTTTAATTCTTCAGTCATCCGCTGTGCCATCGAGCGCATTTCCTCTTCGATCATGGCTTTTGGCAACGCGGCTTCCACGACCTTGCCCATCATCGCCATCACCTGATCTTTCATCAGATTTTCCAAACGATGCGCGAGTTGTAATTCAAGATTTTTTTTCACCTCAGCGCGTAAATCATCAACACTGCCATCGGTGATTCCCAAAGAGCGAGCAAAATCTTCGTTGAGTTCCGGCACTTTCGGCGCACCGACTCCATTGACCGTAATATCAAACTCTGCCGTTTTTCCCGCCACCTCTTTGCCGTGATAATTTTCCGGGAAAACCAATGGAAAAGTTTTCGTTTCACCTGCTTTCATCCCGGACAGTGCGTCCTCAAACTCCGGCAACATCCGTTTTTCACCCAAAATGATCGGGAAGTGATTACCCTGCCCGCCGTCAAAAGGAACGCCATTTAAGCGCCCGATAAAATCGCATACCACTTGATCGCCGTTTTGTGCGCCGCGATTGACCGGCGTATATGTTGTTCTCTGCTTCTGCAACGTATTTAACGTCCGCTCAACATCGTTGTCGTCCACCGTCACGACCGGACGCGTCAACTTAAACGCAGATATATCGCCCAGCTTGACTTCCGGGTAAACCTCAAACGTCGCGGAAAAACTGAGGTCATCGCCATTGCTCTCGTTCGCCGGTTTCGGCTCCACGCGCGGCGCGCCCACCATCTGAATCCCGTTATCACGTACCGCTTCGTTAAAGCGCGCGTTGATTTCATCAATGACCACATCGTTACGTACCTGCGCACCATACTGTTCGGTAATAATTTTCATGGGCACTTTGCCCGGACGAAACCCCGACATCTTTGCCGTTTTCGATAGCTTGTTGAGGCGTTTTTTCACTTCCTGCTCAACATTATTTTTCGATATCGTCAAAGCGATACGGCGTTCCAAATTATTGATTGTTTCAATCGTTGCTTGCATGCTTTTATCCTTGCCTGCGCTAAGAAATCCATCTGATCTGGTGCGAAAGGGGGGACTCGAACCCCCACGGGGTTGCCCGCTGGAACCTAAATCCAGTGCGTCTACCAATTCCGCCACTCTCGCGTTACGGAAAATGTGGAATTATAGCGAACTTTGCCATGGCAAGAAGAAAATCCGCATTTTTCGTACAAAACATCAAAAAAACGTTGTCATTACCACCAGTTTCCCAGAAAGCAGCGATCACAACGGTCGATTTTGCATGCGGAAAAGCCAAAACGGCCTTCAGACAATTTCGTTCTACGGCATTACAGTACCTTGATTGCGGCTGGCCTGCGTTTAGGCTCCCTTGCCATAAAATGTGGTTTCACTTACCTCCAATAACTGAAAAGCAGAGCGCGCCGATAAGCCGGGTTCTGTCATCCCAAGGGAGAAGGATGTAGCTGCCATTCCTCTGGGCGCATCATTACTGATACGCTCTAGCCGCCTACCCGCAGACTACGCGAGCCGCGTCATCGCCTGCCTATTTGGCGTTGCTCCGGGCGGAGGTTACCGCGTTTCACCCGCCGCCGCGAACGGCGGCGACTCGTCTCTGTGGCCCTGTTCCTCGTTTTGGTTACGGTAATGCCGTTAACGTATGACGGTCGGGCGTTACCCGACGCCCCGCTCTATGGAGCCCGGACTTTCCTCTCTTTTCAACGAAAAGAGCGGCAGCCTGGCACGCTCTGCGTGTTCATTATAAAAGCAAACCATCGCGACGTGTTGTATCGGCGATTCGGTACAATAGCTGTAAATCGTGTCTTTCCGTAACCATTGCCGCGCAATGCCCGACTCCCCCAAAATGACCGTTTCCGATGATCAAAACATCCAAGCCACGCTCTTCGACGCGTGTGCGCTCATCGCATCGCTGCCCCAGGAGCCGGGAGTTTATCGGATGCAAAATGCCGCCGAGCAAACGCTTTATGTCGGCAAAGCATTGAACCTCAAAAAAAGAGTATCAAGCTATTTTCAAAAAAACGATTTGCCGCCGCGCATTCGCTTGATGGTGTCGCAGATCACGAAAGTGGAAACGACGGTCACGCGCTCGGAGGCGGAAGCGCTGTTGTTGGAAAACAATCTGATCAAATCACTCTCACCGCGCTACAATATTTTATTTCGCGACGACAAAAGTTATCCGTATCTGTGCCTTTCCGGCGATCCGTTCCCGCAAGCATGCCTATACCGTGGCGCATTAAACAAAAAAAATCATTACTTCGGCCCCTACCCAAATGTGGGCGCGGTACGCGAAGGCGTTGCGCTGCTGCAAAAAGTATTTCAGTTGCGTACGTGCGAAAACAGCGTATTTGCGCACCGTTCACGTCCGTGCATGTTGTATCAGATTGAACGTTGTACCGCGCCATGCGTCGGTTACATTACGGAAGAAGCTTATAGGGAAGACGTTCATGCCGCAACGCTTTTTCTGCAAGGCAAAGTCGGTCAAATTCAGAACGTGTTGCAAAAGCAGATGGAGGAAGCGTCTGCGCATCTGGATTTCGAGCAAGCGGCGTTCTTGCGCGATAAATTACAGCGGTTGCAACAATTGCATGCGCAGCAGTTTGTGGAAAGCAGCAAAACCCGCGACGCCGATGTGATCGCGGTGGTGGTCGAGAACGGTATTGTCGCCGTGAATTTGGTTATGGTACGCGGCGGGCGACATGTCGGCGACCGCACATTTTTTCCGACGCAAGCGATAGAGCGTTCATATGACGAAATTGTCGAAGCCTTTTTAACGCAACATTATCTGGAGAAAATTGTGCCGGAACTTCTGGTGCTTGACGGCTATACGTTCGATAAAACATTTATCGAATTATTCAGCGCACAGGCCAAACATAAAATTTCCGTTATCACTCGCCCTGTCGGCGAAAAACGGGTATGGATGCGTATGGCCGCGCACAATGCCCACCTTGCCATCGAGCAAAAGCTGGCGCAAAAAGCAACGCTGGAGACACGCTTGAAATCGTTACAGGATGCGTTGGCGCTGCCGGATATGCAGCGCATTGAATGCTTCGATGTGTCGCATACAATGGGTGAAGCCGCAGTCGCGTCATGCGTCGTATTTGATCAAGGTATTTTGCGCCATAACGAATACCGTCGCTTCAACGTTACGCCGCCCTCCGGCGGCGATGATTATGCGGCCATGCGCGAAGCGCTGTCGCGCCGTGCCGCCCGCATCGTCAAGGACGAATTGCCGACGCCCGATCTTTGGGTCATTGACGGCGGTAAAGGCCAGCTCGCCATCGCGCGGGAAATCCTCGAAGACCAAGGGTTGCGTTTTACCGTGATTGGGCTGAGCAAAGGGCCGGAACGCAAAGTCGGCGACGAGGATATCTGGTTCCCGGACAAACCCGTACCGCTGCGTCTGCCGTCGAGTCATCCCGGTTTTCAGTTGCTGCATCAGATTCGCGACGAAGCGCATCGCTTTGCAATCCAAGGGCATCGCGCCCGCCGCGCCAAAAAACGTTTGTCGTCGTCATTGGAAGAAATTCCGGGAATCGGCAATAAGCGACGCCGGGAGCTGCTTCATCATTTTGGCGGTTTGAAAGGCGTGCGCTCCGCCAGTGTTGACGATCTGGCACGCGCGCCCGGCATTTCCCGCGCCTTGGCGCAACGTATTTACGGTGCATTGCATGAAGGGATTGAATAACTTATTAACATCAATGAGAATATGGATGCTTTGCCATTTCCATCAAGCTAGAATATAAAAAGTAAAACGCTATGATTCTTAAACTGCCCACAGCATTAACCTGGATGCGGATTCTCTTGATTCCGGTGTTGGTGATCGTCTGTTATCTGCCCGATTCATGGATACTGCCGGAAATTCGCAACTGGGTTGCCGCCGGAGTTTTCGTGCTGGCGGCGGTTACTGACTGGCTCGACGGTTATCTTGCCCGCGCGTTGGGCGCCACCAGCCGCTTCGGCGCTTTTCTCGATCCGGTTGCCGACAAGCTGGTCGTGGCAACGGCATTGATCATTCTCGTTAATCTTGAACGCACCGAAGCAGTATTTGCGATGATCATCATTGGTCGTGAAATCACCATTTCGGCATTACGCGAATGGATGGCGCAGCTGGGACATATCAAGAGCGTTGCCGTGGCCATGGTCGGCAAAGTAAAAACAGCGGCGCAAATGGTTGCCATCACGGCGTTGTTGTTGTACGAGCAAGTTTTACCGTATATCTCGACGGTATGGGTCGGCACTATTGCCATGTGGATCGCCGTTGTGTTGACGATTTGGTCCATGTTTCATTATTTGCGCTTGGCGCTACCCTTTATCCGTGAGCAAGAGCAAAAGGATTCAGAAACAAAATAAGCCTAGCGTATAACGCCACGCTTTTTAGACATCATTTTATATCTCATGCATTCTTTTGATTTTTATCGCATAAAAACGATTGCCTTCGCCGTGAAAATCCGTTATTTTCTCACCTATGTGTAATCGAAACATAATCGCCTGTTTGGCGAACCTTCTCCTCCCCGTTCTGCTGAATGGTCTGCTGCTGCGCCTTGCGCGCGCATAACTTTATTCCCCTCTCGTTGTTTTATGCATGCCTTTTCAAAAGAAAGGTATTTCTTATCAATTTGCTTACCCGATCATTTTTATGAAAACTGTTTCCCAAGATCCTGCTTCCGCTAAATATCGCCCATACCCGTCGGTACCTCTTTCCGACCGTACCTGGCCGGACAAAACCATTACTCATGCACCGATCTGGTGCAGCGTCGATCTCCGTGACGGCAATCAAGCACTGATCGAGCCGATGGACAGCAAACGAAAAATGCAGTTATACGAATTGCTGATCTCCATGGGATACAAGGAAATTGAAATCGGCTTTCCGGCAGCATCGCAAACCGACTATGATTTTGTCCGCCGCTTGATCGACGAAGATATGATACCGAGCGACGTTACCATTCAGGTTTTGACGCAATCGCGCGAACCCCTTATCCGTAAAACGTTCGAGTCGCTGAAAGGGGCAAAAAGAGCGATTGTTCATTTATACAACTCAACATCGGAAGCGCAACGCCGCATCGTTTTCGGTATGGATAAAAAAGGCGTCAAAGACCTAGCTATCCATGGCGCAACGCTTTTGCGCGATATCGCCAAAGAATATCCCGGTACCGACTGGCGATTTGAATATTCGCCGGAGAGTTTTACCGGCACCGAAATAGACTACGCCGCCGAAGTGTGTAATGCCGTCATCGATATTTGGCAACCCACGACGGAAAAAAAAGTGATGATTAATCTTCCGGCAACTGTTGAAGTATCGACGCCTAATGTTTACGCCGATCAGATCGAATGGATGTTACGCCATCTTGATCGGCGAAACAGCGTAACGCTTTCCGTGCACCCGCACAACGACCGTGGCAGTGCTGTCGCGGCAGCGGAATTGGCACTTCTTGCCGGCGCGGATCGCGTTGAAGGCTGCCTGTTCGGTAATGGCGAGCGTACCGGCAATGTCTGCCTGTTAACGCTCGGCCTGAACCTCTTCACACAGGGGGTTGACCCCGGTATTGATTTTTCGGACGTTAATGAAATCGTGCGCATTGTGGAACATTGCAACCAACTCCCGGTGCATCCGCGCCATCCGTACGCGGGCGATCTCGTGTTTACCGCGTTTTCCGGTTCGCATCAGGATGCGATCAAAAAAGGCTTTGCCAAACGCAAAGAAAATCTGGCACAAGGCAATCCGATTTGGGAAATCCCGTATTTGCCGACCGACCCGGCGGATATCGGCAGAACATACGATGCAGTAATTCGCGTGAATAGCCAATCCGGAAAAGGTGGTGTCGCTTATTTGATGGAGCGCGATTTTGGCTTTTCCCTGCCGCGCCTATTGCAGATCGAATTCAGCCAGATCGTGCAGGAAATTACCGACAAGACCGGTAAAGAGCTGCCGTCGAAAGAAATCCATCAAGTATTCGTCGATGAATACACACAACAGAAGAACGCGCCGCTGGCCTATGAAAACCACCAAACACTATACAGCGATGGCGGTAAGGAAAAGCTCAATGCTTCGTTGAAAGTCAACGGCGTCACGCAAACTATCGGCGGCGAAGGCAACGGCCCAGTCGATGCTTTTGTACAGGCAATGCGCACGCACTTCGGTTTTGAAATCCGCGTGTTAAATTACAGCGAACACGCCACCGGCACCGGTGAGGACGCCACGGCAGCCGCTTACGTGCAATTACGTATCGGCGAAGAAAACGCGCTTTACGGTGTCGCGCTTGATCCCAATATCGTCACGGCCACGTTGAAAGCGGTCATCAGCGCCGTCAACCGCGCCGTGAAAAAGCAATGGATTGCTGTTGGCAACGAGACGTCGGCAAAAACATGATGTTTCGCAATTTTATCCGCTATTTCAGAAATCATGTCCATAAGACAATCTGAAAGAACAAAAAGCGTATGTGATCCATACGCTTTTTTTCATTTAACCGGTCTCACATGTTTTTAGGATACCGATACGGCGACGCAGCATCCAGGAAAAAGCGCCACCGATAATTCGCCATAAAAGCGATATCAGCAAATCCTCGGTAACTGCTCGCCGGTCAGCCAATCGACGACGCGGTTGCCGCCGAACGCTGTCTGCATCTGCACAAAACCGTGCTCATCGGCAATCACTTCACCGATCATCGCGGCATCTTTTCCCAGTGGATGCGCGCGCATCGTGGCCAACAATTTTTCCGCATCCTCTTTCGCACAGATTGCGACGAGCTTCCCTTCGTTGGCCACATAAAACGGATCGAGGCCGAGAAACTCGCAAGCGGCATTGACTTCCGGCTTGATCGGCAACGCATTCTCCTGAATCATCATGCCGCAACCCGATTGCTGCGCCAATTCGTTTAGCGTCGTCCCCAGCCCGCCACGCGTCGGATCGCGCAGGCAATGAATGTCCGGCACGACATCGATCATCGCCGCCACCAGTGTGTGCAGTGCCGCAGTATCGGAATGAAGGTTGGTATCGAAAGACAATTCTTCGCGCAACGCCATCACCGCGACGCCGTGATCGCCGATTGAACCGCTAACCAATATGGCATCTCCGGGCTGCGCACGATCGCCACGGATATCAATGCCGGGCGGTACGACGCCGACACCTGTCGTCGTGATGAACACCCCGTCGCCTTTGTTCTGCTCAACCACCTTGGTATCCCCGGTCACAATCGCCACATGCGCCGCCCGAGCCGCTGCCGCCATGGAATCGACAATACGCTTCAAATCGGCCAACGGAAAACCTTCTTCGAGAATAAACGATGCAGCCAAATATAAAGGTTGCGCGCCCGCCATCGCCACGTCGTTGATCGTGCCGTGCACCGACAAACAGCCAATATCACCGCCTGGAAAAAAAAGCGGCGAAACCACATGCGCATCGGTAGATATCACCATGCGTCCGGCGCCGATGTCAAAAGCCGCCTGGTCGTTATGCTGGCGCAAAAGATCGTTATCGAACGCTTCGACAAAAAGCGTGTCAATGAGCTGCGCCGAAGCGCGGCCCCCGCTGCCGTGCATCATATCCACGCGTCCGTTTTGAAAATCCAGCGGACGAATATAAGCTTTTCGTTTACGAAACATATTGCCTTTCCTGATTCTGAGCCGGATCGCGAAAGCGCCCATAGGTATAGTGCGCGGCGCACGCGCCTTCTGATGAAACCATGCAAGCGCCCAATGGATTCTCCGGCGTACATACCTTGCCGAACACTTTGCAGTCGGCCGGTTCTTTTAAACCGCGCAGGATTTCGCCGCAAGCGCACGCTTTATGGTCGGCCACCTGATGGCAAGAAACAAAAAAACGCTGTTCCGCATCATAATCCCGATACGCGCCACGAATCTTCAGCGCGCTGTTCGGCATGGAACCCAAACCCCGCCATTCGAAAGTATCACGCAACTCGAATACCTCGGCCATCAGCGCTTTGGCTTTTTGGTTGCCTCCCCGTGTGACCGCGCGCATAAACTCATTTTCAACCTGCGCACGATGATCGTTGACTTGGCGTACCAGCATCAGAATAGATTGCATGACGTCGAGCGGCTCAAAGCCGGCAATCACGACCGGCTTACGGTATTTTTCGGAAAACGGTTCGTAAGCGGCGCTGCCGATCACCGTGGAAACATGTGCCGGGCCGATAAAACCATCTATTCCTACCTGCTGCGATTCCGGCGCTTTCAGAATATGCGCAATCGCCGGCGGTGTCAGTACATGATTGCAAAACACTGAGAAATTTTTCAGTCCCAGCGCTTTGGCTTTTTGAATGATGACCGCTGTCGGCGGTGTCGTGGTTTCGAAACCGATGGCGAAAAAAACAATTTGCTTTTGCGGATTTTTTTGCGCCACCGCCAAAGCATCCGCGCAGGAATAAAGCATCCTGATATCCGCGCCCTGGGCTTTCACTTTAATCAGCGACAAACCGCCTGATGCCGGGACACGCATTGTGTCGGCATACGTGCACAGTGTCACGCCTTGGTCGCGCGCCAATTCGATAGCGTTATCGATACGCCCTATCGGCAACACGCAGACCGGACAACCCGGTCCGTGCACCATACGCACATTTTTCGGCAATAAGTCTTTCAACCCATAACGGGAAATGGCGTGCGTATGGCCGCCGCAAAATTCCATGAAGCGGTAAACATGCGATGGCTTGGCCTCTTGCATAATCGCCCGGGCAATCTGCTGCGCCAACCTGCCGTCGCGAAATTCGTCAATATACTTCATGCGCTTTGTTCCGTTGATGTCAATAAACCGGATGCCGCCATTACGCGCAATGTTTTTTGCGCTTCTTCCGGATCAATCCTGGATAACGCGTAACCGACATGCACGATCACATAATCGCCCACCGCGGCATTATCGACCAACGCCAAAGAAATATCGCGCCGCACGCCGGACAATTCAACAACGGCCTGATCGCCGCTTTTGATTTCCAGTATTTGCGCGGGAATCGCCAGACACATATCAAACTCCTAAATAATGAATTGGCTGCCATTTCTCAATGCGTGCAGCCCAATCCACGCCTGCCCCAAACTCAATCCGCCATCATTGGCGGGAGCGGCCTGCGCCTGATAAACGTTAAAACCGCGGTGCGTCAAACCATCATGCACGCCCTGCGCCAACAATGCGTTCATAAAACACCCGCCACCGCAAACAATACGCGCAAGCCGCTCTTGTTTCGCCGCTTGCGCCGCCCACTCAATCGTCGCCGCGATCAGCGTGCCATGAAACAACGCCGCGCCATATTCGGCATCATCGATATCAAACAATGCCGCCAACAGCGGTTTGATATCCAGCAGATTACCATCAATCCGATAAAGCGGCTTGACCGGCAATGTATCATGGCGCCGCAAGTAGCGATGCGCAAGTCCTTCGAGCTGCATCGCCGCCTGCCCTTCAAAGCGCATATGCGAGCATATGTTTAATGCCGCCGCCGCCGCATCGAACATCCTGCCCATGCCTGTAGTACGCGGCGTATGGCGCACTTTTCCACTTTTGGCGCGCATCAGCAACGTCGCAACCGTCGGCGCCGCTTTTTCCGCCGCAAAATGCGTCGTGATCGCGTTGGGAGCATCCTCTGAAGACAATGTCTGTGCCAATACGCTTGCGGCCATCCGCCAAGGCTCGCGTGCCGCACGATCGCCGCCCGCCAAATACAATGGCGCCAGATGCCCCAAGCGCGCGCAAGCCGTTTGATCAACGCGCAATAATTCGCCGCCCCACGCTTCTCCGTCGTCGCCCAACCCGACGCCATCAAACGCCAAACCCAATACCGCATCATCCAAATGATGTTCCGCCATCACGGCAGCAATATGCGCATGATGATGCGACACCGCAATCAGCGGCGCAGAAAAACGCTCTGCCCATACGGCGGCTGCATGGGTACTGTAAAAGTCAGGATGGCGATCATGCACAACGGCTTGCGGCGTTACCGCCAGCAATTGCATGAAATGCTCAACCATCGCGCACAACGCGTGGCGCGTCGCGGCATTATCCAGACTACCGATATGCGGTGATAAAAATGCCTCGTCACCACGCGTAATGCAAACCGTATTTTTGAAAAAAGCGCCGGTCGCCAAAATTGTTGGCGCATTTTCCGCGCAATTCAGGCGAATCGCCTGTGGCGCATAACCGCGGGCACGACGGAAAAATTGCGGCCGTTTTACGGTGTTTTCTTTAGGTTTCTCTTCAGGAGCACGCGTTACGCTGTCGTCGCATCGCGAGACAATATCGCGGTCATGCACCAGCCACAGATCAGCGATATGGTGAAGCCGAAGAATCGCCTCATCGTTATCCACCACCAAAGGCTCGCCGCCGGGATTCGCCGAAGTCATCACCAACAGCATATCGTGCGCTTGCCGTAGCCACGCCAATGAAGTTGGACGGCCGAGCGCCTCATGAAAAAGCAAATAATGCATTGGTGTATAAGGCAGCATAACACCCAGCGTATTCATTCCCGGTGCGATATCCGGCAGGATGTCATTCACGCTTTCTTTTTTATCAAGTAACACGATCGGGCGCGCTATCCCATTTAGCAGCTCATCCTCTTGATCGCTTACCATGCACCACTGCCGTGCCGACACGCTGTTGAGCATCATCACGGCAAACGGTTTTTCGTCGCGTGCTTTACGTTGCCGCAATGTTTTTACGGCTTGCCGGTTGCGTGCATCGCAGACCAGATGAAAGCCGCCCAACCCTTTCATCGCGACAATCGCACCCCGCTGCAACGCGTTGACGGCTTCTGCAATTGGGTCGCCGGCAATGCTGGTTTTATGCATATCCCACAGCTGCAACTGAGGACCGCATGCCGGGCAGGCATTAGGCTCGGCGTGGTAGCGTCGGTTTTCCTTTGCCCGATATTCCGACAAGCATGCCGGGCATTGAGAAAATTTTGCCATGCTTGTCGCGACGCGGTCGTAAGGCAACTGCCGTACCAGTGTATAGCGCGGGCCACAATGGGTACAGTTAATAAACGGGTAACGATAACGCCGATCACCCGGGGTCAACATTTCGTTCAGGCAATCGTCGCAAACAGCGCTGTCGACACCGATCATCGTGGTCAAAGAACCGGCGTGTTCACTCAAAACGATGGAAAAGCCGCCATCTGCTACCGGATCAACGGCAACATTCTCATGAGCAACATCGTCGATGCACGCCAGACGCGGTGCCTCATTTTTTAGGCGCGCAATAAAAGGCAATAACAACGTCGCGGCGCCTTGTATTTCAATAAGAACGCCCGCGGCATCGTTGCGTACCCATCCTGCCAACGCCATGCTTTCGGCAAGGTGATGTACAAAAGGGCGAAACCCCACGCCTTGAACAATGCCGCGCACCCGTAAGCGCCAGCGCGCGACTGCGATTTCCGGGCTGTTCATGAGCCTGTTGCCGCACACATGGTCAAAGGCAGAAAGCCGCTATTGTTGCTTTAGAAGCGCTTCCAGATCGGCAACACGCTTACGCAAGGCGTCAATATCATTATCACGCACCTGGCACGCTTTTTCTGCGCACGCGATCAACCAGTCGCACCATTCATCCATGCCTTCGCCGGTGGTCACCGAAACGCGCATCACCTTAATTGCCGGGTTTACCTGCCGCGCGTAATTAATCGCTTGTTCAACGTCAAAGTCAACATACGGAAGCAAATCGATCTTGTTGATCAACATCACATCGGCTTCGTGAAACATGTCAGGATATTTTTGCGGTTTATCCGTACCTTCCGTAACCGAAAGAATCGCTACCTTATGCGCCTCGCCCAAATCAAAAGCAGCCGGGCAAACCAGGTTGCCGACATTTTCAATGAACAACAATCCCCGCGATAATGATGATAAGTTATCCATCGCTTTTCGTACCATGCGCGCATCAAGATGGCAACCCTTGCCGGTATTGATCTGCACCGAAGGAACGCCCGTTGCCCGAATACGTTCCGCGTCGTTTTGCGTCTGCTGGTCGCCTTCGATAACCGTGCATGCCCAGTCTTTTTTCAACACCTCGACAGTCTTGACCAGCAGCGAGGTTTTCCCCGATCCGGGGCTGGAAACCAGATTCAACACAAATAACGCGCGATCCTGAAACAAGCGCCGATTTTCCTGAGCAACGGCATCGTTGCGCTCCAGCAAATTGCGTTCGATTTCAACCATACGCGACGCTTCGCTCAACGATGGATGATCGTGATGGTGGTGCCCATGACCGCAATGATGCGCGTGGCCGTGGTCATGCGCATGCACATGACGGTGTGTATGATGATAATCGCCATGATCATGATCGTGACTATGCTCGTGATCATGCAATGGAATATCGTTAATGCGTACTTCTCCTTCGCCGCAGCCGCAAGTAGAACACATTTTTTCTCCTTTTCTTTTATCTTCCGAATATAGGCTAAATAATTTCAATAGACGCGATGCGCATTTCGTCGCCCTGCGTCACCGCCAGTTGGTGGCCGCCGCATTCCGGGCATGGCGCGCCAAGCCTGGGTAAATCCACCGTACGGCCGCATGGCACACACCATGCTTTACCGGGAATACGAATAATCTCAAACCGCGCACCTTCGGCAATCGTGCCGTGCGCTACCACCTCAAACGCAAACGACAAAGCGTCCGGCTCGGCATGTGACAACGCGCCCAGCTCAAATTGCACCGACTTTACTTTACGCGCATTGTTTTTACGCGCGGTCTCCTCAACAATTTCGTACATGCTTTTCGCCAATGACATCTCATGCATTTTTATGCCCCGTCAATCTTGATTTCAAAAGCCACACATGGGTCAAGCACCTGCACAAGCTCGTTTGCGTACCGCAGTAAACGCTCCTGATCCTTTGCTGAAGCACCGACCAGCGTCAGTAAAGCGCCTTTTTCATGCAGGTTCCAATCAGTCGGCGCGCAAATATCGTAAGCAATGATTTCGCCGTTTTCAACACGGGCGCGATGCATCAGAACACCACGAGCACACTTCACTTCGGCAGTTCCGTACTGCTCGGCCACCCGATATGCACGAACCCATGGCGACCCCTCGTAATCGCCAAATAAAATGGTGAGCGTCCGCGCCACATCAACCATTCGTGCTGCGATTCGTGCCGCGGCATTATTGCCAAATCGTTCTATGACCAAACGCATCGCAGGCTCTTTGTGAACACGCAACCAACAGCTTGCGTCATAGGGGTGTGTCGTCAAATCCTGCCAGGAAACCGTGCCGTAACGATAGTGTTTGCATGGCAATGAATGAATAGCCGCCCTTCCCAATAACGGAATATCTTGCGCCAGCCGACGAAACCACTGCCATACCGGCGTTGGCGGAAATTCGCCCAAGTTGCGCGCGACGGCCGCTTTTTCCAAAAAAGCGGCTGCCTCATTGCCAAAAACGTAAGTCGCACAAAATTCATTCCAACGCACCAGCACTGTGCGGTAACCATCGGGGATAACCGCTTCCTTTTGCTGAATTGCCTGGCGTAAATGCGATAAGAAAAGATTGCTCTGCTGCCAAACTTGCGCAAATTGACACATCATGTGCATGTCGCGCAATTCTTCAGGAAGTTGAAACGTCAACGAACGCAAACTTTCCTGAATACTCTCAACCTGCACCGCCAACGTTTGCTGCATTTTGGTATTCTCGTCGATGCTCTCACCGGCAGCCGTCGTCAACGCGCTCCAAGCAGCTGCGCTTTGCGCGTGGGTGCAAACGCTGAACACCGATGGCAATAAACTCATTCCCTCTTCAATGCTGCGTCTATGCAATAACGCCTGAATATCAATCTGCTGGCGTTCTACGCAGACATGAGTGACGCGCTCCTGATGTACCTGCAATTTCAACAACAGTTCGCGCATTATTTTGGCTCGCCTCGTAAAAAACGGCCGCGCAGAAAATCGCGTTTCGATAATGGCGCTTCCATACGCTCCTGCAATGTCGGCGGCGACTCGCCGGTTTTCGCCGGAGCGTCGCTTTTAAACAAAGCTTCCAGCATANNTTAAACAAAGCTTCCAGCGCGTATTGCGCCGTCAACCGCGCCGTTTCGTGATCGCCAAATTGCTGTACCGGCGAGAAAAACGAACACATCATGTAATCGCCGACGTATTCATCACGGGCAACGATAAAATCATAAGCACCTGCCGGAAAATCATAATGCCGCCGCTCACCCGGTTGGGCAACCGGCCACTTTTCTGAATCGCGCGGTGTTAAAAAGAGATTCATCGCCCACGGCGTCAACATCACACCCAGCCAGAACGCCTCCCAGGGGCGAAAATTTACCGCCTCAACACGCAACGCCGCATTGAGAAACGGCAATCCTTGCATGCGTTTTTCCCCGATGATTTGAAACGCCAGGCATAAACGCTCCGAAGGATCGGGAAAGAATATCGGCTGATGCATATTCTCCGGCATATCATTCCTGAATTATCAAAAACTGATCTTTGCTTGCGCCGCACAACGGGCACGTCCAATGCTCCGGCAGTTCATGAAAAGGAACGCCCGGCGGGACCTGCCATTCCTCATCGCCCGCAACCGGATCATAAACGTACCAACATACTTTGCACTCCATCCTGGTGGTCGGACCAATTTCGAATTCATGAACCGTATTCATAATTCGCTTTTACTGCTTTTCTGCTGGTCCTGCGCGCATTCTTGTATCCAGCCCATCAAATCCGCCAGGCGCTCTTGCATGTCTTCAATATCCTCCCGTGCCGCGCAAATCACATGCGGACATTCAATGATTGCCAGCGTGTTCAGGATAAGATGATTTTTACTGTTGAAATGTTGTACACGCCAAATGTGGCGAACACCGGTCGAAGAAACCTTGCAACTGCCAAAACCACGCGACACAATCGCAACCGGACCAACCGGTAGCGCCAACAATAGCGCATCATAATCGGCAGGATTCAGTGGCAGCAATGTCAGATTGACCACATGCGCCCGAGTATCCACATTAAAGTGGGCAAGTTGCTCCGTCATTTCCGAAAAAAGCGCGGCGGCGTTCATCGTTCCTTCGGGCAGTGTAATCGCTGGAAATGCCGGCAATGCTGCCTGCTGCGCGCTTTCGATGACGATACGCGGTATCGCGCCGACCTCAATCCAGTGGGCAACTTCTTTACCTTCGGGGGCAAACTCGCGAACACGCCAAAGCCCGGAAAATACCGATTCCTGCACGCTGATATTACGTGCATTTTGTACATCCTCGATTCTGGCGCTGACCTCGCCTTCACCCAAGACCTCGTTTAAAACATCCCGTACCTCTTTGGGCAAAGCGGCAAAATCATAACGCGGCCCGGCCTCATATTCGGAAAATACCCACCCCTTGATCGCTTCGGAAAGCTCCCGAAGAATACGGTATACCTCGAAAAGCGTTTCCGCATCGGAATGTTCCGGGACATGAGGCATGGAAAAAGTCATCATACCGCGCGGCATTTCAGCAAAGCGCAATTCATCGTCCTGATGCTTTGCGTCGCCAGGTATGGCGTGAATCGGAACAGAAACAGGTTTTATGGTCATCGATAAGTCAATATTTGTTTAATGGCAAGTGTTGCCAGGCTGCTGAACGGTAACACCAATCGTCGGTGGGCGGCTCGGTTCGGCATTCATCAACCTCGTGATTTTGTCAATGAACTTATTCCAGGAGCGCATGCCTTCAATCGCGCCCAAATATTGCCCATCACGCAATAACACAAATGCCGGCCACCGTTTAAAGCCATAGCGTGGTTGCAACAGCCGGGCAGCTTCCGGAAGCAAAACCCCCAAACGCAATGCATGAGTATCGGAAAACGTTCTCAGAATTTCGCCGGCAACCACCGCAAAATCGGATGCTTCTTTATAACGTACCGGATCTTCGCTAAAAAAAAGGATCAACACACCAGGCATTTTATGTGTTTTTTCAAAATTTTCTGTAGTCACCTCAAATGTTTGGGGACTTTCCAGCAAGCGGGCAATCAGCGGCGACACGGTCTTGGATTCAGTCATGCCGTTTCACCTGCGTACGCAAATGCTCGGGAAGCGGCGGCTCGCGATTGACCAAATCAGCAAAAAGCGTATCAATGTGCGAAGTATCGCCCGCCATGGTCTGGCCAAGCGCTGTAAGCGCCGCCTTCACTTGCATCGCTTCCTGCTCATCCATAACACGGATTGCCGAACCCCGGAAAGCCAGCACCCAAGTACCCGCCGGTTGCTCGCCTACCAGCATCATATTGATCAGCTCCTTCGCGCTTTCCTCGCTCTCGGCGCACCATGCGGAATACTCCTGCATTTCGTACACTTGCATTGGAATGCCAATACACATAATCAACCCTTTAAAAAACGGGCGTCGCCGAATCGGCAAGCAATGTCTTCCGGTGGCCGCTCATTTTCGTAAAACGACAAGCCCAGCGCCCGCGCGTTAAGCGGTGTCACGATTTCGCTCTCGGTACGCCGTGTCGCCGTCACCCCCCAGCTGCAAAGCTCATCGACAGCCAATTGCAGCGCTTCGGGAATACGCGCTTTAACACTGTCGCGCAAGCTGCCACCAAAATCATCAAGCACTTCCGGCTGCACGCCGATAATGGTAATTATATCGGGCACGGCCCCCAGCAACTGGGCGTGCGCGAGAACTTCATTGAAAGTCGTCTGGTGCGGCGATACTTTCGTCGTACAGTATTGCGGAATTTCATCGTCGCGCAATACTTTCAACGTCGCCGGTGCCAGCCGAAATGCAATAGCATCAAACACCAGCACATGTGATGACGCCATAATGTACGGATAAAGATTCAACCCCTGTGTGCCGCCATCCATCAGCGTCACCTCGTCGGAAAAAGTATACATATCGTGAAGCGCTTCCACGGCACGCACACCGAACCCCTCATCCGCCCAGAGAACATTGCCAACGCCAAGAACCAGTATCTGCTTTTTCATCGTACACAGGCATGCATTTACATAATCGTAACGGCTGATTTTACCCCACCTTGACGACGCGCACACCCGCAACAATCAGGTGATACGCACCCGCGTCATTCAATGCAAAAAACATGGGGTCATTTGCTTTTTCAAGTTTCTTAAGGCCACACTTCCGTCCAACTCAAAAGCGCCTCGCATGCGATTTCGTTTTCTCAAAAACGCTTTTGGCACAATACGGGCGGTCAACCGGACTTTCCACAACTACCGTGGTGTTGACATTACCGCGAGGAAAAAAATCTCCGACCACACGAAGCCACTTGGGCTGCAAATTTTCACTCAGTTCGTTAAAGAGGAAATTCGTGACGCTCTCGTGAAAAGCGCCAATATCCCTGAACGTGTTAAGGTACAGCTTCCAGGATTTGAGCTCAATGCATTTTTTATCGGGAAGATAATAAACTTCGATGGCAGCAAAATCCGGATAACCTGTTTTAGGACACAGACAGGTAAATTCGGGAAAAATTATTTTTATTACCAAATTTGTGTTCTGAGACGAAAACGGCGAGTCAAAAAACGTCAACTTCGGTAAGCCGCCGTTTTCTATCGCGTTCTCAAGCAAAGTACAGGAGTTTTTTTTGTTCATTTTTTCCTTTAACGGAACGATTTTTTAGTATTGGAACTTATGATGATATAGCGCATAGTGTACATAAAAACCGTTTTCCATAAAGCAAGATAATGCGCCTTGAACCAGAGATCAACAAAAAGATACGCTTAACTAACAGGAAGCCCCGCCGTTACCCTCTGGGGTGGTGTTTTGCATGCAACGCTTTCAGGCGTTCACGCGCCACATGCGTGTAAATTGTCGTCGTCGTAATACTGGAATGGCCAAGCAATAACTGAACAACGCGTAAATCAGCGCCATGATTCAATAAATGCGTCGCAAACGCATGGCGCAATACGTGCGGCGACAATCGCTCTGCGGGGATCCCGGCACGCGCGGCGTAACGCTTGACCAAAGCCCAGAATGCCTGGCGCGTCAGCGCGCCTTTGCGCGATGTTAAAAACAACACATCACTGCGCGCGTTGCGGTCAAGCTGCGGACGCGTTTCATCAAGATAGCGACGCAGCCAACTGATCGCTTCTTCGCCGAGCGGTACCAATCGCTCCTTGCCGCCCTTGCCCAGTACCCGCACCACGCCGTCTTGCAACGAAACCTGCGCAAATTTCAATCCGACCAATTCCGAAACGCGTAAGCCCGTCGCGTAAAGCGTTTCCAACAGCGCTCGGTCACGTAAACCCAATATGGTTTCCGTATCCGGCGCTTTCAGTAAATTTTCGACCTGATCCTCCGAAAGATTTTTCGGTAACCGCTGCGTACGACGTGGCGCACGTACCCGCAAGGTCGGATCTTCCGGTATTTGCCCACGTTCATGTTGCATACGATAAAAGCGACGTAATGCCGATAATCGCCGAGCAATCGAAGAAGTCTTGGCGCTGTCCGCAAATTGTTCCGCCAGCCAACGCTCAATATCGGCACGATCAACATCCAATAATATTTTACATTGATGTCTGGCCAACCAATGCGCAAACAACGATAAATCGGCACGATAAGCGTCAAGCGAACTTTGCGCAAGGCCATCCTGCAACCAGACCTGATCGCAAAAAGCGTCTATATGAGCAACGTCTTCGGAGGACAGCGCACCGATCAGTTCATTGGTGTTCGAACTCATCCGTTGCCACGCCTTCATGCGCCAAAAGCCAACGTTTTATATACAGCGGGTCGCCTTTTTCCGCGTTCATGAAGCCACCCAGCGAATGCTGTCCCCGTACCCGATGGCACGGTATGATCAGCACAATCGGGTTGGCGCCACAAGCGCCGCCGACAGCGCGCGGCGCTGTTTTTAACAGCGCCGCCAAAGCGCCATAGGCGCGCGTTTCCCCGCAGGGAATCGTCTGCAATGCCCGCCAAACACGTTGCTGAAACGGCGTGCCGTGCGGCATGATCGGCACCGAAAAACAACTATGCGGATCAACGAGATAATCCAGAATTTCCCGGACGGCTTGAGCACTCACCGCGTCCGTCGGCGCAGATTCTTTGCTTTGTCGCGGTAAAAACGCAATATCGGTAATATGCGTACCGTTACTGCGAACGCCCAACACGGCAAATGGTGTCCGTACCCGTGCCGACCAAACTTCAGGAAGCGTATCGGAAAAATTCTTCATGAAGAGTTATCATGCTAAATATTTGCTTTCAACATTTTTTCCAGACGGGACAATCCTTCAATCACGTCTTCCTCGGCAATATTGAGCGGCGGAACGATACGCAAAACATCCGGCCCGGCAGCCAATAACAACAAACGCTGCTGTACCGCCGCGTTCACCAGCTTTAACGCCTGGCCACGCAAGTTTTCATTGAGCTCGCAACCGATCAACAACCCTTCTCCGCGAATATCTTTGAAATATTTTTTATCTTCGCCATTGATGTTTTTTAGACCGGCCATGAACATCATATAACGGTTTTCCACACCCTCCAAAAACTCAGGCGTATTGATCGTATCGAATACCGCTCCCGCCACCGCACAAGCCAACGGATTGCCGCCATAAGTGCTGCCGNNGCCAATTTTCTCTGTAGTCATCATCGCGCCAATCGGTATGCCGCCGCCCAAACCTTTGGCGGAGGTCATGATGTCCGGCGTGATCCCTTTATTCACATATGAAAAAAGCGAGCCGGTACGCCCCATGCCCGTCTGCACCTCATCAATGATGAAAAGCGCCTTGTGCCAATCGCACAAATGCCGCGCCATATGCAAAAACTCTTCTGTTCCGGGAATTACGCCGCCTTCGCCCTGGATCGTTTCGATAATCAGTGCACAAACCTTATCGCCGTATTTCTCGAAACAACGCTCAAGCGCGCGGACATCGTTGTAGGGCACATGCGTGATTGCGCCCGGCTTCGGCCCAAACCCCGTTGAATACTTGCTTTGCCCGCCCGCGCTTACCGTAAACAACGTTCTGCCGTGGAACGAATTAACCGCAGAAATCACTTCCGCTTTCCCCTCGCCAAATTGATCGTGGGCAAAACGGCGCGCCAGTTTCAGCGCGGCCTCATTGGCTTCTGCACCCGAATTGCAGAAAAAAACGCGTTCGGCAAATGTATTGCCAACAAGCCTCTCGGCCAGACGCAATGCCGGTTCGTTGGTAAACCAATTGGAAACGTGCCAGAGGTTTTTGGCCTGCTCTTCAATTGCTTTGATCATTACCGGATGACAGTGCCCCAGCGCATTCACGGCAACGCCCGCGGCAAAATCAATATACATTTTTTCCTGCTGATCCCAGATCCGTGCACCATGGCCGCGCACCGGAACAAACCCGGCAGGCGCATAACAAGGCACCATCACCTGATCAAAGAGCGCACGAGTAACTGCCTGTTTTTTCATTTTCCACTCCGAAGCAACACAGTCTGTTTATTGTAGGAGATAAACGCTTTTTTATTTCATCAAAGTTGCCAAAATTTGATTACAATACACCCGTTTCAAACATTGTAACCAAGCCGGTCAAGATGTGCGCTTTCCAAATAGCGCCATTCTCCTTCCTCCAAAAGCAAATCGCCTGCCAAAGAAAGCCCGCCCATAGCCAGACGATGCAATACCGCAACGCGATTACCGGCCGCGGCAACCATTCTCTTGACCTGATGAAATTTGCCTTGGTCAATTTCCAGTAACAGGGTTTTTGCATCGGTCAACGTCACCGATAGCGGTTTAATTGCCGATGTTTCATCACGCAACAATACGCCGTTTGCCATGCGTCGCACAAAGCAATCATCAACATCGTGTTTTAATATGACACGATAGCCCTTTGTAATATGGCGGCGCGGCGATGTCAACGCATGAATGAAGTGCCCGTCATCAGAAAACAGTAACAGTCCCGTTGTATCGGCATCAAGCCTGCCTACGGTTTGGACAGCGCGACTGACCAACGGTTCGGGTAGTAGCGTGTAGACGCTCGGATAACATCGAGCATGATGCGTGCATTCATAACCGGCGGGCTTATGCATCGCCACATAAACTTTTTCCCGGTAACGCCAAATTACCCCATCAATTTCAATCTGTGAATTTCCGGAATCGATTTCGGCGCATGGATCATCGCAAACCACGCCGTCGATACGCACATCCCCTGCCGCAATGCGCCGACCGCACTGTTTACGGCTGCCAAATCCCTGCGATTGAAGAAGTCGCTCAAGTTGCATGAGCAACAGCGTACCACGCTTTCCCCCGCCAATAAAAACGCCGCCCCATATTCCCTCGAATATGCGAGCGGCGAAACTACCTGCTAAAAGATTGTTTTTTGATCAGCGCTTCGGCTTCGGCCCTGTGTTGTTGACCAGATCCGGCACATTTGCCGCAGGCGCATGGCACAGTTCGCAATAATAATACGCACCGGATACTTTTTTCGACTGCGCATAATGCGATGGTGGAATCGGGCGCGGATCATTCGGATCATCCGCTTTCTTGGTTTGCCCAGGGCGATCGTGACAAGTCACACACATATTATTTTCTTGGGTAACCGGTTGATAATTTTCGACCGCGTGCGGCACCAGCGGCGGCATCCCATAAGCCGCCTCCGCAGCGCCTGTCACACCTTTACCGTCGCGCGTAAACGGTGTTGGGGTTTGTGTTTCAAAAACACTGCCTTTTGACAAACCAATTTGGGAATCAGGAATCGATTTTGTCGCGCAAGCAACCAAACCGATGACTAAACTGGATGCAACAATCAAAGCCAAACGTTTCATAATTTTTCCTCTCTCGATTCAGACTGCGAAGCGTGCACTGATTGCGATGACGAATCATTGTTGCGAATACAGGCACGAAGGTTAAATGAAAGGCTGTTTTCAGGGCAAATAGCAATGCATTTGCCACAGTTGGTACACTCGCCAAAACGTACCATACCATGCTGTGCCGCCTCCTTAAAATCAAGCACGAGCGGCTCCGGACACGCCCTGACACAATCACCGCATCGTGTGCAGCTTGCGTCATCAAAAGCCACACGCACTTGCCCCGTGCGGCCTACGATCGACCAGAACGCGCCGAGTGGACAAATGTGTCCACACCAGCCGCGCGCCATGATCAAAAGATCAAAAATAAAAATACCAAGCACTGCGATAAAACCAACACCGATACCGTAAATCAATTCTCGATGCATAATTGCGATTGGGCTGACCCATTCGAAAGCCGCAACACCTATCGCAAACGATAAAACCAGCGCCAGTAACAATCCCCAGTAACGCGTTTTCGGCGGCACAATAAACAAACTGCGCATACCCAATTTTTCACGCAACCAGTTAGCAAGATCGGTCACCATGTTGACCGGGCACGCCCACGAGCAGAACACCCGTCCACCCAGCAGCAGATATGTCAATAAAATAATCGCCGCGCCGATCAAGGCATCCATAAATGGCCAATGGCGGCTGGCAATCACCTGCAAAACGGCAAAAGGATCGGACAGCGGGATAACGCCTAAAAAACGCGACGACGATAAATTGCCGGACAACACCGGTTGGTTGAACAGGGTCCAGCCCCAATGCACCGTACCGATAAACAAGATCAGTACACCGATCTGAACAAGGCGGCGCGCAATTAAAAAACGCCACACATACAGCTTTCCACCGAACGTATCAGGCATTTGGAAATGCCGGATTGGTCCACGTGCCTTCTTTTGCGGAGAAGCCATATTTTTCTGTTTTTCGGTCATGGCGTTTCTCCCGGGATAACACCTTCACGCCCTCCGGATTGATTAAAATAACCGACACCCGGAGCCGCCTGATTTTTGTCTCCTGGATTCAGCTCCTTGGCAATATCGGTTCCTTTGCCGACGTCTTGTGTCTTGAAAACCTCGCCCGAAGACGGGCTGTAATGCTCACCAAGCTTGCCTTGAACAAATTGCGGCCAGAGTACGCGAACTGCCGCCTCTTCCGTTGGGCAGGCTTTCTCGCATTTGCCACATCCTGTACAGTGTTCGCTATGAATAACCGGTTCAAAACGGGCATGGTGATTGGTAGTATCGTTATGAACGAGATTCAGTGTAATCGCTTTATCCCGCACCGGACATACCCGGTAACAAACCTCGCAACGCAAACCGCGCCACGACAAACAAGTTTCCTCATCAATCACCGCCAGCCCCATACGGGCTTTGGTAATATCAGTGAAATTCCTGTCCAGCGCGCCCGACGGACATACCGGAACACAGGGAACATCCACACACATTTCACAGGGAATATCCCGCGCCACAAAATAAGGCGTCCCGACCGGGGCGACATCGGCAACCGTGGATAGCTTCAAAGTGTCGTAAGGACACGCCAACACGCATTGTCCACACTTCAGACACTGCGCCATGAAGTCTTTTTCCGGCAAAGCGCCCGGTGGACGCAATGCATGGGCGGACGCTTGTGCCTGACTGCATACCAGCGGATACCAGACCGCGCCAACACAAGCGGCTACGCCGGTCATTTGGGCGGTACGAATCAAAAATTGTCGCCGATCAGGTTTACTCATTTAATAAATATCCAGCCCCTATACATATTTTCAGCCATCAGGGCAAGTTGCACAAATAAGATCGCTCCACAAAAACATCCGACATACGCGCAGTCTCAATTCCTACCACGCGCATGCCGGAGTTATTTTAGGTTAGGCCTTATAAACTTTCGCAGCGGCTTTTTTGTAATCCGGCTCAAGTGACAACGGATCCGTTGCATCCAACGTCAGTTGGTTCACCTGGACACCTTCGTCAAAGAACGCGCCGAAAATCGTCCCTTTAGGCACTTTGTTACGCCCTTGCGTATCCAAAACCATTTTGATCTTGCCACGACGGGTTTCAACCCAAGCAAGATCCTGATGCTTCATGCCACGCGCTTGAGCATCTGCCGGGTGCATATAAAGAACCGCCGCAGGCGCCGCACGGTGCAATTCCGGAACGCGACGAGTCATGGAACCGGTATGCCAATGCTCAAGGATACGCCCCGTACACAGTTGAAGATCGTAGTTCTTGTCCAACTGCTCGGGATAAGCCGCATACGGGCGGAAGAAGATCTTCGCTTTGCCCGGCAATGGCTTCGCCGTCGTNNGTCGTGTCTTTGACACCGTCAAGATCGCCGGTTGGCGTGGCTTTCAACAGCGGGCCATAGAAATTATAGCCTTCGCCCGGTTTCACATATGGATCGTTGCCTTCCGAGAAGCGCCACTTGGTCTCTTTACCGTTCACAATCGGCCAGCGCAAACCGCGAACATTATCGGCATAATATTCATCGAACGACGCCAGGTCGTGCTGATGGCCTACTGTAAACTGGCGATATTCTTCAAACAGCGCTTTTTCGACAAACCAACCGTCGCCAAGAAGATTTACCGTCGAATTGTTCGCGCCTTTGGCAACCGGATCAGGCCATTTGACTTTCTTGTTGTCCGCGTTTGCAAACAATACTTCATACAGCGTCATATCCTCGTTGTAGCCCATTTTCTTGGCTTCTTCGAGAACGCTCGGCATCTTGTTTTCCGGGAAATCTTTCTCGTTCAATCCCGGCAACGGCAGTTCACCCCAAACCTCTTTGAGCGTAAAGCGCTTCGAGAACTCAAGCATCATCCAGACGTCGGAACGCGCTTGTCCCGGAGCGTCCACCATCTGGCGCCAAACTTGCATACGGCGCTCGGCGTTACCATAACCGCCCCATTTTTCATTGATCATGGCTGCCGGCAAAATCACGTCCGCTACTNNTACCGGACAGCGTCGGATAAGCATCCGCCACAACAATGAAGTTTTCAGGATTGCGCGCCGCTTTCAGCCAATGGTTGGTGTTCGGCACGGATTGCCACAGGTTGACGGTTTGCGTCCAGACGAAGTTCACCGAGCCATCTTCAAGGCCGCGCATAGCCACCATCAGCGCCGTACCCACTTTCGGATTCAGCGTTTTTCCGGGCAACTTCCACAGTTTTTCGGTGCGGGCACGGTGTGCAGGATTGGCAACCAGCATATCCGCCGGCAAGCGGTGGCTGAAAGTACCAACTTCACGTGCCGTGCCACAAGCGGAAGGCTGGCCGGTCAGCGAGAACGCGCCGTTACCCGGTGTTCCGTGCTTGCCAAGCAAAAGATGCAGCATGTAAATCTGCTCGTTGACCCAAACGCCGCGAACGTGCTGGTTCACACCCATGCACCACAGAGAAAGAATCTTCTTCTTGCTGTCGGCAATGTAGTAGTCCGCAAGTTGTTTCAGTTTATTTTTGAACGCATCCAGCGATTCATCCGGATCGCCTTTCGCCAACTCTGCGACAAAGTCGAGCGTATAGGGCTCCAAGCCTCTCTTGAATTCATCGTAAGAGATCTGCCAGTGCGCATCCGGCGGCGTCTTGATCGTTTCGGTTTCTTGCCCTTCTTTACGGCGTTGGGCAATGGCTTCGTATTTATCAAGCTTTTGTTTCAGCTGTTTTGCCTGGGTATCTTTCTCCGCCGGGAAGGCAAACTTATCGGTCGGACGCATACCGAAACCAATATCGACCGGACCGGTGGCAAACACGCAGTGCTTATTGACAAAGTCCATATTCACCGCATCACGCTTGACCATCTCGCGCGCAACGTAGTTCAGAATTGCCAGGTCGGTATTCGGCTTGAAAATGATTTCCAAATCAGCGATATCCGAGCACATGTTGCGGTATGTGGTGATATTGATGATCCGAGAGTTCTTGTCTGTAAGACGGTGGTCCGTCACGCGCGACCAGAGAATCGGGTGCGCTTCGGCCATATTGTTGCCCCACAACACCGTGACATCGGCCAGCTCAAAGTCATCGTAGCAGTTTGCCGGTTCGTCGATACCAAAGGTTTGATAAAAGCCTACCACAGCGCTTGCCATACACAAACGCGCGTTCGGATCGATGTTATTGGAGCGAAAGCCCGCTTTCATGAGCTTCGCGGCAACATAACCTTCCTGAACCAGCGACTGGCCGGAAGTCAGCATCGCTACGGCTGACGGACCCTTGGCTTTATAGATTCGCTTAAACTGTGCGGTAATTTCATCGAACGCCTGTTCCCAGCTTACCGGAACAAAATCGCCCGTTTTATCAAATTTGCCGTTTTTCATCCGCATTAAAGGCTGCGTCAGGCGGTCTTCACCGTAAAGAATACGGCCATTGAAGTAACCCTTGATGCAGTTTAAGCCACGATTAACCGGAGCATCGGGATCACCTTTGATGGCAACGATCTTGCCGTTAAACGTTGCGACCTGTTCGCCGCAACCGGTACCGCAAAAACGACATACACTTTTATCCCATTTCCAGCCGGCTTCGGCATTCTGGGCTTGCGCCAGTGCCGCCTTGGTTACGGGCAGCCCGACAGTTGCCGCCGTCGTTGCGGCAATACTTTTTTTCATAAATTCACGGCGTGATAAGCTGGTCATGTGCACTCCTCTCGAACACAGTTGACATCATGCATCAAAAGCACGATGCGATTAACTAACAACAAATCAATGAGTTTGTGATACCGACATCTCAGAAGGGTACTTCAGTGAAGGATCATCAGCAAAATAGTGATAAACCATATTAACTGACACGACGCCCGGAATCTCCTGAATCCTGCGCGCGCCATCGGCTTCCTTGTCAATAGATTCCGCCTCCTGAACAATGACAATTTTACCGGTTTCCGGGTCTGTCTGATGCACCTCAATCCCCGGAAGCGTCGCTAACACCTTCACAACCTCCTCACATTGCTCAGGCTTAGCAACCACTAAAATTCCTGACATATTCATTTCTCTCTCCTCCCCCCTGCTCTGTCAAATTGCTCGTATCATTTGAACGGCAAGGCAAATAGATCATACTTGTCAATCATATGGGTATTTTGACCTATATCAACCCCTGCCTTGCTCGCAAGGCTTTTCGCAGCAAATATTTTTTTTTGCCACAACACGAGTATGCGCACATAAAAAACATATTAGCTTCGATATATCTAATTAAATATTACGACTATTGGGAAACCAGAAACTTCCTTGAAAAAACATTTGGCATAATATATTGATCTTTGTTTCTTTCTCTGACTATCGCCTTTTTATGCGTTGTTTTTGGTTCCTGTCATTCTGTTTTGTCATCACCCATGCATTTGCCTATAGTTGCCCAGAGTGGTCGCAAGAACGTACGCAAAACAGGAAATCGCGGGCATGCAAAGCACCATTACCGCGTGGAACCACGCGTTTTACGAAGAACATCGCGCCATTGTCAGCGATACCGTTTACGATGAAACGGCGGCAATGCTTGAAAAGGAAATCTGGATTCAGCCCAAGATAGACGGCGTCGCCGTTTCGCTGATTTACCGCAAGGGCAAGCTCACACAGATGATCAGCCGCGGTGATGGCCGTGCCGGACAGGATTGGACGCATCACGCGCAACGCATTGCCGCAATCCCAAAAACCATTGCTGGACACGGCGCATCCGACTGGCAAGCGTTTCCTAGCATAGACGTCGCACGCGCCCAAGCGCTTGCGGCTTTTTTTGCCCACGACGAAGTTACTTTTCTCGCTGCGTATTTATGCGAACAGAGCATTGAACCGTTCTGTCCCCTCAAACCGCGTGACTCAAACAAAAATATCTCCGGAAAACTCGGAGCAATTTAGGCTTGTTCGGCTCCTGTTGGCTTAAATCGATTGATTTCACCGCGCAGGTGTTCGAGAAAACGACGATGAGTCAGTACCCAAGCAATCGCAGGGATCACCGTCGGCAAGATCAGCGTGCCGAACTGATAAGCAAAGGCAATGATTTCACGCTGCAATGCCGAAAACCCTGTCTGCGATGCAACGAACTGCCCTGCTGAAAACACGATATTTTTGAGAAAATCGGCGGTCACACCCCAAGTAATAAACGGGATCATCACAAGATAGCCAATCAACAGGCTTTTCCACATGCGTTTACCGCCGCTGGCCGCCAACACCAGCGCCACGTACATCGGCAAGCCGAACGAATAAAGCATCACGTTCACGTCCACACTGACTACCGCGCTTGAATACGCTTCGCCGGGACGTAATGTGGTGACAAATTCAAACTCGCGCGCCACAAAGAGAATCTGATAGACGAGATCAGGAAATGCGATATATGCCAACAATTGCGCCAGCCATTTCACCGGCAACATCAGAATCGGCGCTGCCAGATACCACAGCGCAAACATCAGCGGCAACCAGGCAAATACAATCAGGACAAAACGCAATAACGGCGAACCACGCCTTTTGGGCGGCGCGATATTGCTTGCTGTTTTATTTTCCGCTTCACTCATGGCGCGGCATCCGTCGATAACGACGCATTAGAAGCATGGCCGGTTGGCATACCGTTACGATCAGGCGATGGCGGCACGCCGGACATATCGCTATCTTTGGGCGTCGCCGGCAAGAGCCGCAACCACACTAAAAATACTATCAACACATCCAGCATGATCAGCGCTTGCCAAACGTAGAGATGCGCCCATTCAAACACCTGTTCGTTCCATTGGCCAAGGTAAAAAAGGCTGATGACACGTACTACATTCAAGCCCTGCACCGCAACAAAACCGCTCAAAATACCGATAATTTTATTTTTCCATGGCGCCGGAAACGCCAGCATTGCCGAAATTAACACGATAGTCGCTTCGATACCGTTGCAACCTTTTTCGATGGATACGGCAAAACCGTTGCTTAAGCTACGCATGACCCGGCCGACCGATTCGACTTCGCCGTCGAAAAAAGTCACAAGCCAAGTCGAAATATTCGCAAGCGCAATCGTCCACGGCTCAACAACCCAGCGTTCAACCCAAGGCGTCAGCTCCAGCCCGAACAGTACCGCCAGCAAAACCAGAAAAAGGATAAAGAATCGAAGCATGCGCGTATTCTATCAACAAACGCCTAACCTCGGCTTCGAGCCGGATTTTGCCTGAAATATTTGATGATGCCTTGCGCGATTGAGCGTGCAAAGCGCTGTTGGTGGTCGGCGCTGCGTAATTTGGCTTCTTCCTCCGGGTTGGAAATAAACGCCGTTTCCACCAGCACCGACGGAATATCAGGCGCTTTTAACACGGCAAATCCCGCCTGCTCGACTTTGGTTTTATGCAGCCGATTATGTTGTGACAATTCCTTCAAGATTAACGCGCCCATTTTCAGGCTGTCGCTGATCTGCACCGCCTGCGATAAATCGAGAAGCGTTTTTGCAACAGTAGCGTCACTGGTTTTGATGTTGATGCCCCCAATCAAATCGGCATTATTTTCTTTATTGGCAAGCCAATGCGCCGCTTCCGACGTCGCGCCGCGGTTTGACAACGCAAATACCGATGAACCGCGAGCGCTGCTTCTGGTAAACGCGTCAGCATGTATCGATACCACAAGATCGGCTTTCACGCGCCGCGCTTTATCAACGCGCTGGCGCAACGGCACAAAATAATCGCCATCGCGCGTTAACGCTGCCCGCATACCGGTTTCGGCATCAATCAGCTTTTTCACGCGCCGCGCAATCGACAACACCACCGCTTTTTCACGAGTGCCGCGCCTGCCGATGGCGCCCGGATCCTCGCCGCCGTGCCCGGGATCAAGCATCACCAAAATAGGGTGCGCTTTACCCACTGCCGGTGGCTTTCGCTGGGCTGTCGGCGGCTTAGTCGCCACAGGCGGTTTGGCTGCCGACGGTTTTCCCTGGGATTTAACCGCCTCACGCCGCTCGTATTCCTGCACCAGCGTTAGCAGTTCCTCATCGTCGGCGTATTTTTCCTCAAGTACGTCGATGCTATCCGCCACTTCAAATTCGCGCACCAACAACAATAACGGATCAAACGGTTCTTTCGGATAAAAATCGACAACCAACCGATAGCCAAAATCGGCGACCGGTTTTAAAGTAAAAATCTGCGGATCGACTTCGCTTTTTAAATCAAATACCAAACGCAATAAATCCGCCTGATAATAGCCGACACGAATGGCTTTGATATAGGGGTCGCTCGGGTCAAGCTCTCCGGGCAAATGACGAAAAGTCTCGTTCAACTCCGTTTTTTCCAGATCGACAACCAGCCGTTCCGGATCACGCAACCGCATTGTACGAAAAGCAATTTCATGGTCGGTTTCAACCACTAAACGCGTATATTCTTCGGAAGGCCATAGGCGCGTTTGCAGTTTTTTTTCAACCGCAGCACGTGCAAACAGCGGGTAAAAAATCAAAGCGCCGCCAACACGCAAGATACGACGACGCGTTAATGAAATCAACGGGTTTCGCAAACGATGCTCTGGCATGCGTTACCCGCAGGCGTAAGAAAAACGATTTCGGCGCGGCGCATACTGGTTTGCACTTCCGGCCACGACAGCGTCACCGCAATATCAACGATGGGCAAACGATCGCCAAGTTTTTTCGGCCATTCGATCACACACAACGTATTGTCGCGAAAATATTCGGAAAAACCGGAAGCATCCCACTCTTCGGGCGAGCGAAACCGGTAAAAATCAAAGTGATAAAAATATAAATGCGAAAAAGGATATTCTTCCACCAGCGCATAACTCGGGCTTTTCACCGCGCCGGTAAAACCGAGCGCCCGCAACATCCCGCGTACCAGCGTCGTTTTACCAGCCCCCAACTCGCCGGACAGCGTCAACACCATACCGCTATGCATCGCACCTGCCAAACGCGCGCCGAGCGCCTGCGTTTCATCAACGCCTGCTAACCAACATTCACATTGTTTTACGTTATTTCCACTCATCACTTTTGCGCAACGTTTGACGTTATGTCATCATAGCTTATAATTTTCGCCCTGCCCAATGATATTCTTATTGTCAGCATGGCACGAAAACGTCTGCTCCTCTGTCGCCAAGCATCATGACGACATGCATTATATGGCAAAACCCAAAGGCTCCGTGTCGAACCGCAAGTACCGATGTATTTAACTATCGCAAATGATTTTCAACATAATCCTCTTTTCCGATTTTGAAACGCTCGACGTTTTCGGCCCGGTGGAAATATTCGGCAAAACGGAAAATGCCGTTATCCAATATCTTTCCGTAGAGGGAGGGGTCATAGAAAACGCCGATAACGTAAGAATAACAACACAGCCTATCAAGACCTTCACGTGTGAAAGAAACAACATATTATTTATTCCCGGCGGAATGGGTGCGAGAACGGAAATACACAACAAGGTTTTAACAGATAGCATAAAATCTCTTGCCGAGAATAGCCAATACGTACTCACCGTTTGCACGGGAAGCGCTTTGTTAGCCAAAACAGGGTTGCTGGATGGTAAAAATGCTACTTCAAACAAGCGTTCTTTTGATTGGGTAAAAAAAAGTTCAATCGGTGTAAACTGGGTGAAGCAAGCCCGATGGGTAAGAGATGGCAAGTATTACACCTCGTCGGGCGTCAGCGCGGGAATAGATATGGCTTTGGGATTTGTTTGCGATATATCGGGGCTAAACGAAGCCCGTAGAATTGCTTTCAGAATCGAATATAACTGGCAGGAAAATGAAAATATTGATGGCTTCTGTCAGTAATAAAAACTGCCTCCAATGCGACCTGTTTTTTCTAGTCACACATAAACAGGGAAATCTCGGTAGTCGGGCAAATCGCTGCCCGCATGAATTGATGCGCGCACATACGAATGCCGAACATTGCCGCAACACAACATCAAACAGCGGTAGAATATCGTTCTGCGCTTTGTCCGGGGAAATATTATGACTGTTGCCGAGCTTCATCATTTTTCCGATTGTTCCGCTCTGTTGATTGTCGACCTGCAAAACGATTTTTTGCCCGGCGGTGCGCTCGGCGTCGCCGACGGCAATCAGGCCACGCTTGCCTGCCGTCGCTATCTGGATACTTTTATCGCCCGTGTCCGCCCTGTATTTTTATCGCGGGACTGGCATCCTGCCGATCATTGCTCATTTCAAAAACAAGGCGGCCCTTGGCCGGATCATTGCGTCGCCGGAACGCCCGGCGCACAATTTGCGGCAGCATTAAATATTCCCGACAGCGCCACGATTATTTCCAAAGGTACGACTAAAGACAAAGACGCCTACTCGGCGTTTGATGGCACTGATCTTGATATTCAACTCAAAAAAAGCAATATCACCCATCTTTATATCGGCGGCCTTGCCACCGATTATTGCGTGTGTGCGTCGACGCTCGACGCTTGTCGTTTGAATTATCAAGTCACGCTGCTGACCGACGCCATCGCCGCAGTCAACGTTCGCCCTGACGATGGCGCGCGCGCAATCCGGGAAATGCAAAACGCCGGTTGCGCTTTACATGCTTTTTAAACTGTTTTAAACGAAACCGCCTTGAACGAATTCGAAATCATTCGCCGTTTCTTTTCACATACTTACCGCGATGATGCGGTGCGCCTTGGCATCGGCGATGACGCCGCTGTCATCGCGCCGTCGCCTGGCCAAGAACTGGTTATCGCTGTCGATACCATGAATAAAGGCCGGCATTTCTTTGCCGATGTGCCGCCGGTAACGCTTGGCCATAAAATTCTTGCGGTAAACCTTTCCGATATGGCCGCAATGGGTGCAACGCCACGTTGGGCACTGCTGGCAGGGTCGCTCGAAGATAGCGATGCCGATTGGCTTGCCGCATTTTGCGCCGGCTTTTATACGCTTGCCGAAAAATACCGTATCGCTTTGGTCGGCGGCGATACTACGCGCGGCGCCACATCGTTTACATTAACCATCATCGGCGAAACACCCGCCGGTAAAGCGATCACCCGCGGCGGCGCGCGTGTCGATGACGATATCTGGGTTTCGGGGCAGTTGGGCGACGCCGCGTTGGCGCTGGCCGCAATAAAAAAGCAGGTATCGCTCTCCCCTGAAAACATTGCCTTACTGCGGCAGCGACTGGAAATCCCCGAGCCTCGCGTCGCGCTTGGGCTGGGTTTACGCGATATCGCCACTGCCGCGCTTGATATTTCCGACGGCTTATCAGGCGACCTGCGCCATATTCTTGAATCGTCGCAGGTCGGCGCACGCATTGAGCTCGACGCAATTCCGCGTTCACCCATACTGAACGCCGCTTTTAAAGAAAATAAAACATTGGCGTTGCATTGCCTCTTGGCCGGCGGCGACGATTATGAATTGTGCTTTACCGCCCCGGTCTCGGCACGCGCGCATATTGATGCCATCAGCCAATCGCTTGAATTGCCGCTGACACGCATCGGCCAGATTACTGCGGACAAATCATTTCATATCATCGACGAAAACGGCAGGCCTTTGCATCGTTTGCCCGACGCTTTTGATCACTTCGCTCATACAACTCATGCATAAAACGTCGCCTATTCCTTTTCGCTTTCTCATTCAGCATCCGGCGCATATCGTTGCGCTCGGTTTTGGCTCCGGGCTATTACGCCCCGCCCCCGGCACCTGGGGTACGCTCCCTGCAATTCCCATTGCCTGGGGATTATCAACACTCAACAACGCCTGGCTTTGGGGCGCGGTCATCATATTATTACTAATAATCGGCGTCTGGGCCACGCATGTAACCGGCAAGCATCTCGGCGAAACCGATCACAGCAGTATCGTGATCGATGAAATCGCCGCATTTGTGCTTGTTCTTTTCTTTGTGCCCATGACACCCGCCGTAGTGTTCATCGCGTTCGTACTTTTCCGCTTTTTTGACATTGTCAAACCGCCACCGGCCAATACGGTTGATCAACGCATGAAAAACAGCGTCGGCGTCATGCTCGACGACATCGTTGCCGCCGCTTATACGATTTTATGTTTGATGATTCTGACGCGTTTATGGCCTTTTTAGAAACGCTGCCGTTAATGTGAGCGGGCGTGGCATTGCGTCCCGCCCCTTTGTCCGCTTCTTTCGCCGCCTTTGTGATCGGCGTGGCGTTGTTGCAAACAAGCGCTTCTTTGCCTGTCCATGCTTTGCTTTTCCTCATCATCGCGTCCGGCATATGGCTGGCGTACCTCATCCAAACTAAAAATCGCCCGTCGAATATTCTGTTTCTACTCTTGCTGCTCGCCGCGCTCCTATGCGGTTATGGCTACGCGGCACAACGTGCCGTAATACGCATGGCCGACGAGCTGCCCGCCATGTGGGAAGGCAAAGACATTCAAATCATCGGCATCATCGACGAGCTGCCCACCGTATCTGAACGAGGCATACGTTTTTCCCTATCCGTCGAAGAAACCATCACGCCGGGCGCAGCTGTTCCCAAACGCGTCGCTTTGACCTGGTACCGCCATAATTTTGACCAAAGCGAAACAGTCATCCCGCCCGGACTCCGAGCCGGCGCGCGCTGGCAGCTTACCGTCCGTTTGAAGCGCCCACACGGCAACGCCAACCCCGGCGGTTTCGATACCGAAGCATGGTTATTGCAACACCGTTGGCGAGCGACCGGCTATGTGCGCGATGCGCCCGACAATATGATGCATGACGCCTTCGTGCCATCGCCAATGAATTACATACAACACATGCGCGAAATCATCCGCGCCCGCATCATCGCAACCCTCGAAGGAAAACCATACGCCGGAGTAATCGTCGCGTTGGCAATCGGCGAACAACGCGCCATTCCGGCGGAACAATGGCAAATTTTCAACCGTGGCGGCATTACTCATCTTGTCAGCATTTCCGGTTTGCACGTCACCATTTTTTCCACCTTGGTCGGCGGACTGTTCTTTTTTCTCCTTCGCCGTTCGCCGCGCTTAACGTCCCGCTGCCCAGCATTAAAACTCGCGGTACTTGCCGGTTTTTGCGCTTCGGCTTTTTATGTCGCACTCGCCGGCGCCGGCATTCCGGCGCAGCGTACGTTGATCATGCTTGCAGTAGCCGCTTGCGGATTATGGCTGCAACGCTCGCGTCAGCCTTTTCGCATCTGGCTATGGGCACTATTTATTGTCGTGGTGTGGGATCCATGGGCACCATTGGCGCCCGGTTTCTGGTTGTCGTTCGGCGCTGTCGGCTGGCTGCTTTATGCCGCAGCCGGACGTTTCACCATAACGACACCACAAGCCAACATTTCTTACCGTGCTAAAAAATCCTGCTCGTTTGCGGTACGCACGCAATGGGTCGTCACACTTGGCTTAATTCCGTTGCTGTTAGCAGTATTTCAACAATTCTCGCTGGTTTCTTTACCCGCCAACCTGTGGGCGATCCCATGGATCACGCTGCTCGTCATTCCGATTACGTTGCTCGGCATCATCCCCGGCCTTTCTTTTCTTTGGATACCCGCCCATTTTTTGACTCAGGTCTTGATGGACACGCTGGCTTTTTTTACACAATCGCCGCTTGCCATCTGGCAACAGCACGGTGCGCCGTTTTGGACGACGGTCGCCGCCATTATCGGCGTATTGTGGTTACTTGCACCACGCGGCTTTCCCGGCCGTTTTCTCGGCGTGCTCTGGTGTTTGCCCGCTCTGCTGATGGTTCCGGTCAAACCGCCGCCGGAAGGCGGCTTTGATGTTACGGTATTGGATGTCGGGCAAGGTTTATCGGTACTGGTACGTACCGCCAAGCATACACTGCTTTACGATACCGGACCTGCGTATAACGAAAACAGTGATGCCGGTATTCGTGTCGTGGCACCATTTCTTCAATACCACGCCATTTATCGTATCGATACGATGGTCATCAGCCATGCGGACAGCGATCACGCCGGTGGCGCATACAGCATTGCCTCGGCGCTTCCTATAACTCAATATTATATTTCTGAAGAAAACAACGCCACTCGCTTACCTGCACCGACGTATTGTCGCGCCGGGCATCATTGGCAATGGGACGGCGTCTTTTTTGAATTTATTTCCCCCGATGAGCACTCCATAAAAAAATACAGCAATACCAACGACCGGTCGTGTGTACTGAAAGTCCATACACACAGTGGCAGCATATTACTTACCGGCGATATTGGTGCCAACCTCGAGCGGGATCTGACGCAATCGCCTACCACTGATCTGAAAAGTAATATTATTATCACGCCGCATCATGGAAGCAAAAGTTCTTCATCAGCACGTTTTGTCGATGCCGTCGCACCGCAATACGCAGTTTTCAGCGTCGGCTATCGCAACCGCTATCACTTTCCGCGTGAAGANNCGCCCAAATTTTGCGCACCGATCAGCTTGGGGCAATCCTCTTTCAGGTAAGAGACCGCGGTATCAATGTTGAGAACTATCGGCAAAATACGCCTCGTTACTGGCGATAATGAAAAATCACGATGTTTTTACTGAAAAGCATGCCGCATCGTCCTGCCTTAATCGCTCAGTCAGATAAGGCAGTTCCCGCCCCAACGTTTCCGCCAACGTCCATGGCGGATTGCCAATAAACATCGCGCTGCCGAACATGCCAAACCCGTTTGCCGCCGGTTTTTGAACAATAAGTGTTACATGCAGCCATGTTTTAAAAGGTAATTTTTCCAATTTTTCGGCAAGCACGGATACCTCAGGTCTGGATAACAGCGGATACCATACCGCATAAATACCCGTAGCAAAGCGCAACAACCCTTCGCGCAGCATTCGGATCACGCTAATGTAATCACTTTTGACTTCATAGGCAGGATCGACCAACACCAAGCCACGACGCAGTGGCGGCGGCAGCGCCGCCTTGATACCGGTAAAGCCGTCTGCTTTTTGTACATAAACCTGTTTATTTTTAATCTTGTCCGCGCAACATTCGGTTAATAAATCGTAGTCCGCCGGATGCAATTCAAAAAGCCGCGATTTATCACCCGCACGCATAACGCGCTGCGCCAATAAAGGCGACCCCGGATAACAACACAGCGCACCACCCGGATTAAACGTTTTCACCAGTGCAACATATCGCGCCAATATTTCGGGCAAATCATGGCGTTGCCAGAGCTTGCCGATTCCGCTCTCGTACTCGGTATTTTTCGCAGCATATCCTTTGGTCAGCGCATACAATCCGGCGCCGGCATGGGTATCGATATAGTAATAATTTTTGTCCTTTTGATTCAGGTAATCAAGCAACGCCAGTTGCGTTACATGTTTGAACACATCCGCGTGGTTGCCCGCATGAAAGGCATGTCGATAACTCAGCATTTCAGGCGCGTTTTCCGCCGAGCGCACGGTGGCGAAAGCAATCCACTGCATGATCGTTCACCATGCCTACCGCCTGCATAAAAGCGTAGCAAATCGTGCTGCCGACAAACTTGAATCCGCGCTTCTTTAGCGCATGGCTCATCGCATCGGATTGTGCCGTTCGTACCGGAATCGCGCGAATGTCCGGCCAGGCGTTTTGAACAGGCGCGCCATCGACAAACTGCCAAAGAAAAACATCGCCGCTGCCAAACTCCCGCTGCACTTCCAGCCACGCGCGCGCATTGGCAATCGTCGATTCGATTTTAAGGCGATTACGAATAATTCCGGCATTACCCATCAGCCGCTCAACATCTTGCGCTGTGTATTTTTCGATTTTATTTGCGTTAAATTGATGAAATGCCTTTCGGAAATTATCCCGCTTGCGCAAGATCGTCAGCCACGAAAGCCCCGCCTGCATGCCTTCCAAAATCAGAAATTCAAAGAGCAAGTGATCATCATGAACCGGCACGCCCCATTCCCGGTCGTGATACGCACAATAATCTTTGTCGTTGCCAGCCCATTGGCAGCGAATACGTTTATCGTTTTTTTTCATCATTTTTTCTATCGCATACTCTGCCCGCCAGCGCTTCCAGCGAAATATCAAGTTCAATAAACAGCGGACGTAATAGCAAACGCAGTTCGTCTTCTATACCGTTTTTTTGCTCAAAGGTCTGATCGTCAAGAAAAATACGCATCACGTCGGCAAGCTTGATCATTTCCGCTCTCGTTTTCAGCACCCAACTCTCGCCATGATCGTATTTACCTTCCTGGACAAAATCGCGCTCAGCCATACGATCGAGCAGGTCATCAATCTGTTCGTCGGCAGCGTCGATACGCCGCCGCAATTGATTGGTCGTAAGCGCCTTGCCCTGTCGCTGCGCTTCGTACAGCGTTAATAAAATTTCCACCGCATCCTGAAAATTGCGACGGGCATCTGTCGAACGCCGCCATGCCAAACCACGCCAGAACGGCATGGAAGCCGCGATCACTGCGCCACCCAAAACGATCAGCCACAAACAATAAACCCAAAGCAAAAATACCGGCAAACTGGCAAACGCGCCATACATAATTTGATAAGAAGCAACTTGTCCGACGTACCAGGAGAACGCGCTCCGTGCGGCCTCGAAAAAAAATGCCGCAACCAACGCACCGATCAGCGCATGGCGTGCATAAACATAGCGGTTCGGCACAAAACGGTAAACTATCCATAAGCAAAGCGTCGTCACCGCAAATGAACTGATGTATTGAAATATAAGCGTCAAGAGCGGCCATTCGTCGCCTCTGCCAAATTGGTCGTACAGCGCATGCCATACCGTAAACCCAATACCGACCAGTAACGGGCCAAGCGTTAAAATCATCCAGTACACCAACAGCTGATAGATTCTGGCGCGTGATTTACGCACGCCCCAGATATCATTAAAAGCATCTTCAATGGTATTGAGCAACAGCAATGCCGCCACCGCAAGGAAAATAATACCGGGCGCTGTCAGGCTGCCGACGTTACTGACAAAAGTATTGATGGCTTCACCGACTCCGGAAGCATAATCCGGCACCAACGTACCAAAGACAAACGTCTGAAAGCGCTCATGGAATTCAGAAAATACCGGGAATGCCGACACCACAATCAACGCCACGGTGAAAAAAGGCACGATGGCGAGCAGTGTTGTATAAGTCAGGCTTGCAGCGACGCGTGTCATGCGCAATTCAACGACGCGATGCACGATAAAGCGGAAAAAATCGAGAAAGCGGTAACGCCGCCAAATTTTATTGAAAAAACGATTACGACCGAGCATCATGCGATTAACCTGTTATTTGCGGGCTGAGCATACCTGAGTTTACGCATGTTGCCTAATAAACGGCTTTTTCTTGGGAGGACCATCGTACACCAACAATTTCCATAAAAAACGGTATCATGCGCAAAAGAAAGGAATCATCATGATCGATCACACGCAACCTGCCAAAGTCGGCGTCGTCATGGGTTCGGCTTCCGACTGGCCAACCATGGAAGCCGCCGTCAAT